>CANQYA010000080.1 GCA_947627965.1 uncultured Bacilli bacterium | reverse complement strand
GTTCATATGTACAAAATTGGTATGTTTATTCAAATGGCTATCTGCGTGGTGCGTATTTGTGGAATGCTCTCGGTGTAAGGCCAGTCATAAATTTACTCCCAACTATCGAAATAACAGATACTAAACAAGATGGCTCTATAAATAATCCTTATATTATAAAAACATAAAAAAATAACTTCTTAAACAAAGTTATTTTTATATAGATTTAATTTTAAGTTTATTTATATGTTCTTTTGGTCTAGGATAAATAGCTTCTGGACTATTAAATGATATATCCATTTTTCTTTCTAAATGTTTATTATCTCTTGATGCTATTAAAATAATAGGATAATGTCCAAAATCAGTTGTAAATGGTGCTTGTGAACCTCCACTATAGTAAGGAGTTTCTTGTAAGTATTCACTATATAAATCCTTAAATTCTTTAAAATCTTCATTATAACAATCTATAGGATTAGTAAATAAGTAAGTTGGTAATAGTTCAAATTTATTATCATAATCAGAAGACTCTAATATACCAGCTTTATTTGATACGACAAAGTCAATAGGACAATCACTATTTTCTGTTTCTTTAATTAATTCTTTAGCAAGTTCAACTACTAAATTAACAATTATATTATTTCTTTTTAATTTAGTAAGAGAAGTAGCTTGGTAATCATTTTCTATTGTTCTAATTCCATTTATTAAAAGAACATTATTTAATCTATGAGCTGTTATTCTTCCAATCATTTTATCATTTATTGTAAATTTAGCTACCATTCCATTTTTATTTAAAATACTATAAAATAAGTAATCATTGTCATTAGCAGATATTTTAAAACAAGTATTGGAATCTATCCCTGATGTCAATATATTGGGATCATTATTCTTATATCTTGATACAGTAATATTTTCTATAGTAATTGGCTCAAAGTATGGTATTGCACTTTTATCAATATAACTTGCCATAATCATTAATTCATTAGCTATATTTAGTCTTTTAATTATTTTTTCATTAGTATTTTTACCTTGTAAAAACTGTGTATCAAAAGCTATTTTTTTAGCTACTTCAAAACCTAATATATCAATAGTATCTTCGTCAATAATAATCGATAATTTAGTTTTACTAACAATATCACTTAAATTATTAATATTAATTTCTAAATTAGGAATACTTTTAATAGTAGAAGGTAAGTTATTTATAATATCTGTAATTAAAGTTTCATTTTCATTATCTTGTAATATACATGCTAAAAGACCATCTTTTATTAATAATTTCTTTAAATGTTTATAAATAGTTTCATTATTTGCATATTGGTTCCAACTATCTTTATCAATGTTAAATATAATTCTAGCTATCAAATTAAAATTAAATATATAATCATTATTCATTAAACTGTAATTATCGTCAGTAAAAGTAATATTATTTATATTTAACATAACTTTATTTTCATTAATTATATTTTTAACAGTCGCACATTGTAGATAATAAAACTTTAAGATAAGTTTTTTTAGTTTATTATAACTATCTAATTGTTTTTTATTTTTTACTAATTCTTTTCTTTCATCATTACTTAAAACTCTATTTTTAATAGTAACATCGAACTGATTATTTTTATCTATAAAAGTAGCCGTTGCTTCTTTTACAATAGGTATTAGATTTTCAAGTATTAATAATTGCTGTTGTGTAAAAGATTTTTTCATGGTATTTCTTTTTTTAATATCTTCTTCTTTTAAATAAGAATTAATTAATTCTATTTGTGAAATATCAAAATTTTTATTTAGTGCAGGTAAATAATTTCTTTTTATCCTATTGTAAGCTTTATTTATATTTAGTAAAAATAACAAAGTATTTTGTTCAATATTAAATAAATCTAAATTTTTTTGATCATTATCGTCAAGAATATTTTTAATAATAGTAAACAAAGAATCGTTAAAAGCTGTATAATTAAATTTCTCTAATATAAATATTTTAATTATATTTCGTAATTCGTCATTACTTATAATAATATTAAAAAATTGTTCTAAATCAATCTTTTCCCAATTATTATAATTTAAGTTTATATTTACTTTAAATAAATCTTTAATTTTGGTTACGTTTTGATTAGTGTAATTATTAATAAATTTTATTTTTGAATTTCTATTGAATACCCTAATTAAACTTTTTAAATTAGATGAAGCATTTGATAAACCAACTGGATCTTGCATTTTTAAAAATTGGTAATATTCTGAAATAAGTAATACTATTTGTTGATAAGATTTATCAGTATTATCTTCAATTAATTTTATACAGTTATCGTATTCAGTTAATGTTTTTTCTAATCCATATTTTTTTAAAGAATCGTTTAAACGCAAGAATAAATTGTTATAAATATTATAATTTTTATTACGATAATTATCCCATTCGTCTAAAGCTTTATAATCTAAAAATTTACGATATGAGGAAATAGATAAGATAGTAGGATTACCAAATAAATCAAGTAATAATTCTTTGTTAGGTAGATTGCTTGCTGTAACTATTTTTTCAATAATACTACGATATTTATTATTAGTAAATTTATTTTGAGGTGGCATAAGTAAAATATCGTTTAATGATTTATTAATTGACTGTAAGTTTAAGTTTTTAAAATATTCGTCAAGAATATTAAGCTTATCTCTTATATAACTAATATTACTATACATATTGGTACCTCCTTTGGGATTGTTATTTTAACAGAATGTTAACAATATGTCAATAAAAGTATTATAAAAGTATTATTTTTTTAAAAATGAATATATTTTATTGTGATATAAAAGTTAAACATATAGTTAACAAAATAAAAATAATTATGTAAATTTATTGTCTAATGATATATTTTGTTAACAAATTATTATAAAATTATAGTATAATTCTAGGTGCAGATTTGGAGTGATATAATGTCGGGAATACTTTTATTAACAAAATCTATTTTTGCCATTATGATTGGTTTTTTATCATCAGTAATATTAGGGTTAATTGTAATTCCTATTTTAAAAAGAATGAAAGTAGGGCAAAGAATAAGCTCTTTTGTTGGAGAATCTCATAAGAAAAAAGAAGGAACTCCTACTATGGGAGGATTAATATTTATACTTCCTACTTTATTTACTACTTTTCTTTTATTAATAACTGATAAAATAGAATTTACTACTAATTTAGGAATTATTTTATTAGTATTTACTGGGTATGCGATTATTGGCTTTTTAGATGATTATTTGAGTTTAAGAAAGAAAACTAATGAAGGATTAACTACATTTCAAAAATTATTTATGCAAGTTTTAATTGCGTTAGGTTTTTTCTATTTATATATGAAGAATGGTGGACAGACAGCTTTAATTGTATCAACTTTAGGTATCCATATTGAAATGGGTTGGTTTTATGGAATATTTTTGTTATTTATTTTAGTTGGTGCGAGCAATGCAGTCAATTTAACTGACGGATTAGATGGATTAGCTGGCGGACTTTCAGCTATTGCTTTTATTGCTTTTAGTTTAATTTCTTTAATGGTAGGTTTTGAAGAAATAGGAATATTTACTTTTATATTGACAGGTGCTTTAGGAGGATTTTTAATTTATAATACTTATCCAGCTAAGGTCTTTATGGGAGATACTGGTTCTTTAGCACTAGGTGCGGTAATGGGAACAGTAGCAATTCTTACTCACCGTGAAATAACTTTATTAGTAGTAGCAAGTGTCTTTGTAATTGAGACATTAAGTGTTATTTTACAAGTAATATGGGTCTATTTATTTAAGAAAAAATTATTCTTAATGACGCCACTTCACCATCATTTTGAAAAAATGGGGTGGCATGAACAAGATATTGTTAAACTTTTTTGGGTAGTAGGGTTAATTCTTACTATGGCAGGAATATTCTTTGGAGTTTGGCTATAAGATATATAAAGGTGGTTTAATTGAAAAAAAACATCGATATATATCTTTTTTTGGCTGTGATAGTTTTAGTAATATTTGGACTTGTTATGATTTATTCTTCTTCTTATATTTGGGCAGAGTATAAATTTAATGATGCTTTTAAATATGTAAAACAACAGAGTTTATTTATAATTATAGGTATTTTTCTTATGTACTTAGTAAGTAAGATAGATTATAAAATATATGAAAAAAAAGCTTTTAGTATATTTATTGTCTGTATCTTTTTATTAATTTTAGTTTTAATTCCTGGTATAGGAAAAATAAGAAATGGTAGTAGAAGTTGGTTCGGTATCGGTTCTTTCGGAATTCAACCTAGCGAATTTGCTAAACTAGGTCTCATTATTTTAACTAGTAAATATTTAACTAAGTCTAATAAATTTATTAAAAATCTTACGAAAGGCGTATTTCCTATTTTAGGGGTATTATTTCTCGTTTTTG
>CANQYA010000079.1 GCA_947627965.1 uncultured Bacilli bacterium | reverse complement strand
GGCGCTCGATGTAGGACTCGGACCTACGACCTGCCGGTTAACAGCCGGATGCTCTACCAACTGAGCTAATCGAGCACAACAGAGAAATCTTTTTTTACAAGACTTCTTTATTATATATGCTTTTTTATTTCTTGGCAATACTTTTTTTTATTATTTTTACTTATTTTTATCTTTTGATGTTATTTTTACTAAAAATATCTTTTTATGAAAATAATTTTATCTAATTTTTATATGGACTTCTCTTAGTTGTTTTTCTGTTACTTCACTAGGACACCCCATCATAAGATCTTGACCACTAACACTCATTGGGAAAGCTTGAACTTCACGAAGATTATCAGTTCCAAGTAAAAGCATTAACATTCTATCTACACCTGGTGCCATTCCAGCATGTGGTGGTGCCCCAAATTGAAAGGCATAATATAAAGACGAAAATTTTTCTTTAACAACATCTTCTTCATAACCGACTAAGGCAAAAGCTTTCTTTAAACATTCTAAATCATGATTTCTAACTGCTCCACTAGCCATTTCGTTACCATTACAAACAAAATCATATTGATAAGCAAGAACATTACTAATATCTTCTTCCTTTAAAGCCTTAATCCCACCCTGTGGCATTGAAAAAGGATTATGACAAAAATCATATTTACCTATTTCCTCGTTATATTCAAACATAGGAAAATCATTAATTATACAAAATTCAAAACTATTTTCATCAATTAAATTTAACTTCTTACCTAACTCTGTTCTTATCAACCCTGAAAATTTATTAGCTACATTTTCTTTACCATCTGCGATAAAGAATAAAACACTTCCCTTATCTAAATGAGCAACTTCGATTAATTCCTGTCGTTCCAAATCAGTCAAAAATTTATCGATTGGTCCTTTAAATTTCATATCTTCTGTAACTGTAATGTAACCAATCCCTGGCATACCAATACTCGATGCATAATCAACTAATTCATTATACCAAGAATTAGGTTTATCACTAATGCCATCTACTTTTATACCTCTTACTGTATTTCCTTTAAAAGGTTTAAAACTACTAGTAAGAAATATTTTACTTAAATCCATAATAATTAATGGATTTCTTAAATCAGGTTTATCAGTTCCATACATCAACATAGCATCTCTATATGATATTCTTCTAAATGGTCTAGGACTTACCTTTTTATCGCTAAAATGGGTAAAAGTATCATAAAATATTTCTTCTCCTACTCCGTATACATCTTCTTCGGTAGCAAAAGACATTTCAAAATCTAATTGATAAAACTCTAGTGATCTATCACTTCTACAATCTTCGTCTCTAAAACAAGGTGCTATCTGAAAATATTTATCAAATCCTCCTACCATTAATAATTCCTTAAATATTTGAGGTGCTTGTGGTAAAGCATAAAACTTACCATGAAATTTACGAGAAGGAATAATAAAATCTCTAGCTCCTTCCGGTGAAGAAGCAGTAATAATTGGTGTTTGTACTTCTGTAAAACCAAGATTTTCCATTTTATTACGTAAATAACTCAATAATTTACTTCTTAAAACAATATTATCATGGACTTTTTTATTTCTTAAATCTAAGTAACGATATTTTAATCTAACATCTTCTCCTACTTCATGGGAAGTTTTTATTTCAAATGGTAAAATATTTGACGCTTTACTTAAAATATCAAGTTCTAAAACCAATAATTCGACTGTACCAGTTGCAATATTAGGATTATAGTCGTCCTCATCTCTTTTAATAACTACTCCTGAAGCACATATAACTGATTCACGACTAAGATTAGCAAAAATACTATCGTCATTACTAACTAATTGAATAGTACCGTGTTCATCTCTTACATCGACAAAGATAACGCCTCCATGATCTCTTATATTTTCTACAAAACCCGATATTTTTATTTTTTTATCAATATCACTTTCTTTTATATCGCCACAATAACAATCTCTGTATTTATTTTTTTTCATATTTTCTCCTTAATATTCACAAGTTTTAGGACATCTTGGATAAGGAATAACATCTCTTATATTATCTACCCCTGTCAAATAAATAAGTAATCTTTCAAAGCCCATTCCAAATCCTGAATGAACACATCCTCCATAACGTCTTAAATTCAAATACCAATCTAAATCACTAGTATTCATACCTAATTCTTTCATTCTTGCTAATAATTTATCATAATCTTCTTCTCTTTGACTTCCACCCATTAACTCTCCTGCACCTGGTACTTCTAAATCAACAGCTGATACGGTCTTACCATCAGGGTTTTGTTTCATATAGAAAGCTTTAATATCTTTTGGCCAATTCTTAATAAACACTGGTCCATCAAAATATTCTGTAATATATTTTTCATGTTCTTTAGCTATATCTTCACCATATTCTGGTTCAAATTCCCATTTAACATCAGCTTTCTTTAAAATAGTAATAACTTCTTCATGATCAATTCTTGTAAATTTACTATTAATTAATTTGTTTAATTTATCTAGTAATCCCGGTTCTACAAACTGATTAAAAAATGCCATTTCTTTTGGACAGTTATCCAATACGTATTTAATTACATATTTAAGCATATCTTCCATTACTTCCATATCACCATCTAAATCACAAAATGCCATCTCAGGTTCAACCATCCAAAATTCGCTAGCATGGGTCTTAGTATTAGAATTTTCAGCTCTAAAAGTAGGTCCGAAAGTATAAGTCTTTTTATAAGCCATAGCAAAAGTTTCGGCTTGTAATTGCCCTGATACTGTAAGAGATGTCTTTTTACCAAAGAAATCTTTATCGTATAAAACTTGACCACCACTAGCAATTTTTTCTAAATCGAGAGTAGTAACTTGAAACATTTCCCCTGCTCCTTCACAGTCACTAGCGGTTATTAATGGAGCGTGAAAATAAACATAATTTCTGTCTTGGAAATATTTATGAATTGCAAAAGCTGCTACACTTCTTACTCTAAATACTGCATTAAAAAGATTAGTACGAGGACGTAGATAAGCTTGTTCTCTTAGAAATTCGCGAGTATGTCTTTTAGGTTGAATAGGATAATCAATTGGACAATCACCTAATATCTCAATATCGCTTAGTTTTAATTCTTTAGCTTGCTTATCACCTGTCGAATTAACAAGTTCTCCCGTTACTCTAACAGCACACCCAATATGAATTTTTTGGATATCTAAAAACTTGTCTAAAGAGTTATCGTATACTATTTGCAAATTATTAAAACACGTTCCATCATTAAAGTCTATGAAACCAAACTCTTTTTGTTTACGGTGATTTTTAACCCATCCTTCTAAAATTATTTTTTCGTTAGATAATTCTTTTTCTTTTCCATATAAATCTTTTAAATCTAATAACATATTATTTTCCCTCCAATTTATTTTTTAATAAATCATAAGTCGTTGCTGGATTAGCTCTACCCTTTGTCTTTTTCATTACTTGACCAACTAAAAAGTCAATAATATTAGTTTTTCCTTCTTGATATTGCGTAATAGCATTAGGTTGTTCAGTTAAAACTTCTAAAACAATATCTTCTATTTCTTCACGAGATCCTATCTGTTTAATACCTAAATCACTAATTATTTGATTAGGATCTAATCCTTCCTCAAGAGCTTTTAATAAAACTTCTTTTCCTTGTTTAATCGATATTTCATTTTTATTTACTTTAGTTATTAACTGGGATAACATCTTAGGGGTTAAAGTAATATCAGTAATTTCTTTTTCTAGTTTATTCAAATTTCCTAACATAATACTACTAATCCAGTTAGCACTATCTTTAGGGGAAATATTTTCTTTTAAAACTTCCTCAAAATAGTCCGATACTTTTTTCTCTTTTACCAAGATTGTAGCGTCGTATTCACTAAGTCCTAATTCTTTTATATATTTTTCTTTTCTTTCACTAGCAAGACTAGGTATACTTTTTCTTATTTCATCTTTCCATTCTTGACTAATTTTAAATTTAGGAATATTAGGTTCAACAAAGTATTTGTAATCAATCGCATCTACTTTACTACGCATATATATCGTTTCGCCTAATTCTTCGTCCCAACGTCTTGTCTGTTGTTCCATATCATCATAGGTTCCATCTTCTTTTAATTCTATTTGTCTATTTATTTCGTAATTGATTGCATCTCTTACTCCACCAAAAGAATTAACGTTTTTAATTTCTACTTTTGTTCCCCAATTATCAGGATTATTCTCATCTTTATCATTATCCATAATTGAAACATTAACATCACATCTAATTTGTCCCTTTTTACTATCTGCTTCACTGATACCTGCATATTGATAAATGGAACGCATCTCTTCTAAGAAAGCAACAGCTTCGTCTGCTGAATGAATATCAGGATAAGTTACTAATTCTAAAAGAGGTACTCCTGCTCTATTGTAATCAATAGTTG
>CANQYA010000078.1 GCA_947627965.1 uncultured Bacilli bacterium | reverse complement strand
TGATACTTCAGCAAATAATCCTAATGGTAATGACGAAAAAGCAATAGATCCAACTAAAGAAGAAACTGTTGAGACAGTCGATTTTGGTGATACCGAAAATACTAATGTACAAGAAGAAGAACCAAAACCAAAAACGAATGAACCGATAAGAACAAATAATAGTTCTTTAAATGAAAGTATTTCCTTAGAAAACGATGTTTTAGTAGGAGCAATTAAGTCATATGCCGTTATCCAAGGGGTTAAAGTAATTTCTAGCAATGTAGGAATAAATGCGATGCCTTCAATATCTTTTGAATTAAACGAAGTTAGTAAACCTTATATCGACAACTTATTACTTACTTTATATCCTGAAAAAGATAGAGATTTAGATGTTAACTTAACTAGAGTGGGATCTACTAATCAAGAAATGTTAACTATTTCTTTACCTCCTGATGATAATATGTCACTAGAAGAACAATTAGCTAAAGGTAGAGAAATGTTTGAGCGTGTCAATAAAATATTAAAAGATACTGATAAAAATAAAGATTATGAAGAAGAAATGCCTAGTGATTTACGCAGTTTAAAAGATAAATTCGTTAATGATGACCCTAATATTCCTAACGAAGATTTTAAAGTTGGTTACTCTCATAAAAACGGAGAAAATACTTATTATATAGTTGCTAACTCTAAAGAGGAAGCTATTGAGCTTTCCGAACTTATGGGTTATGAAATAAAACAAGACCGTGGAGGTAATGTCTTTGAACTAAATACTGCTGGTAGAGAAATGGCAGGAACTAAATTAGATAAAGTTACCGAAAATCTTAATGATATGGACGAAGTAAAAGATACAAAAAATGGTATATCAGATCTCGATATCAATTATAATAATAGACATTATGATTTCGACGAAGATAGTTATAAAATTATTAATTTTATAAATGATGTTAAAGATCCAAGTACTATGGCTATGGTTGAAATAAATGTACCAGAAGCTACACCTAATCAAAGAGTTGTCAACTTAGCAAGTTCAGATGGGGTAAGAGAGACGATTATTATTAATAATGGCAAAGAATTTGATAATTACTTTTTACCTAAAATGGCTGATGCTTTCGGTAGTGGAAGTGTAGTTGATAATGAAAACGCTAAAAAAGTAGTTTATGATAATGGCAATATGGGTTATGAAGCCTTATCTAGTGACAATACTTATTTTAGACTTAATAATTATGATAGTGATACTGTTAATCAAATTGATAACCAATTAAATAAATACAGTATTAATGAAGAAAAACTAGGTCAAGAAAAAGCTAATCAATATACTAAAAAATTAGGAGAATATCCAACCAATAACGTTAACAAAAGTAACGAAGAAACCGGAAAAGCCTCATACGCACCTATCCTTGTCTTCATTCTTGTATGTCTTGCTGGGTTCTTATTAATCTATTTTATATATTAGGGGGATAAATGACAGAATTAACTAACGATCAAAATATTAAAAACTTAAAAAAACGTAAAATATTAAGATCGATTATTATCTTCTTTTGTATTTTAACTATTATTTTAGCTATTCTTGCTATGATATATAAATACTTACTAATTTTACCGGTTATTTCCTTTATTATTTCAACAATACTAATTAATAAAAGAGAACAAATACCTATTAAACTTAGTGAAGATTTAGAAATAAAGAAAATACAAAAAGAAATTGATAAACAAAAGAAAAAACGAAAAAGTGATTAAGTCACTTTTTTTTCTTTAAATTAACACCTTATCATGATAAAATATTAATAGATTTAAAGGTAGTGATAATATGCATTTTTTAGATAATATAACTGATAATACTCTTTTAATAATACCTAATCATTTAAAAGAAAAAGTATTAAGAAAACTAAATAATAACAATAAACTAATTAATATTAAAATATTAAGCTTTGAAGAATTAAAAAAACATTTTTATTTCGATTATCAAGATGACGCTTTATTATATTTAATGGATAAATACCATTATAAATACGAAGTAAGTAAAATATTAATTGAAAATATGTATTACGTAGATAATAAAGAGTATAAAAGTGATAAATTAAACCATTTAGTAAATTTAAAACAAGAATTATTAAATCAAAATTTATTAAAAGAAAATCCCTTATTTTCTTTATTTATAAGTAATAAAAATATTATTATTTATGGATATGATTATATCGATAGCTTTTATCAAAAAATATTAAATAACTTTAAAAAAGTAAAAGTAATTCCTTTAGATAAAATACCTGATTGTGAATTAGTTAGTTACCAAGCTTCGGATATTTACGAAGAAGTAAATTTTGTTTTTAGTAAAATTGCTAAATTAATAGATAGTGGTATCGACATTAATAAAATAAAAATAACTAATGTTGACGATAGTTATTCCCATATTTTAAAAGTAATATCTAACTTCTATAATATTCCTTTATCATTACCTAGCAAGACTTCCTTTTTAGCAACCACTTTAGGTAAGAGGTTTATTACTTATCTTAATAATGGTACTAATCTTTCTTCTGTAATTGAAAAATATCAAGAAGAAAACGAAATTGATCCTCGATTAATGCAAAGAATTATATCTACTTGTAATCGGTTTATCGATTTAGATTACCCTTATCCCACAATTAAAGCATCTTTACTTGCTACTTTAAAAAAAGTAAATATTCCTTTATCACACTTGGCTAAAGAAATAGAAGTTGTACCTTTTTATGATAATACCTTTGATAATGACGAATATATCTTCTTAATGAATTTTAATCAAGGTAGTAGTCCTTTAATATATAAAGATGAAGATTATATTAGTGATAATTTAAAATTAGAATTGCAATTAGATAACGTCAATATTAAAAATAGTAAAGTAAAAGAAGCTTTTATCAATAAGCTATACAGTATAAATAATTTAACTATTTCTTATAAATTAAAAAGTATAAGTGAAGAATATTATCCATCTAATCTAATAAAAGAACTTAATATATTAGATCAAAAAATAGAATTAGATACTTCTTATTCTTTAAAGTACAGTACTATTTCCTTAGGAATGATGTTAGACGAATTAATTAAATACGATATAGTTAATGATAAATTAGACTTATACTATAACAATATTAATATTCCATATCGTCAATACGATAATAAATTTACTGGAATAGATCCTTTAAGTTTAAAAAACAAATTAAATAATAACTTAATTTTATCCTATACATCTATCGATAACTATTATCGTTGTGCTTTTAGATATTATATAAGTAATATTTTAAAGTTAGATAAATACGAAGAAACATTTAATACTTTAGTAGGTAACTTATTCCATTATTTATTATCTATTTGTTTAAAAGATAATTTTTCCTTTGATAAAGAGTGGGATAATTACTTACAAGATAAAAAACTATTAGTAAATGAACAATTTTTCTTAATTAAATTAAAAGAAGAATTAAAACTAATTATTACGGAAGTAAAAAGATTACATCAAGAAACAGGTTTAACTGACAGTTTATTAGAACAAAAAATTACTATCGATAAAAGTAATAGTGATATTAATGTTACTTTTATTGGTATTGTCGATAAAATTATGTATAAAAATATCGATGGTAAAGATTTAATAACCATTATCGATTATAAGACCGGTAATCCATCCATTAATTTATTTAATACTATATATGGTATCGATATGCAGTTACCTATATACTTGTACTTAGTAAAATACAGTACTTTATTTAGTAATCCAAGCTTTGTCGGGTTTTATTTACAAAAAATATTACATGGCGAGATTAATAAAAGTAAAGGTAAAACTTATTTAGAACAGAAAAAAGATAATTTAAAATTAACAGGTTACAGTACTTCTAATGAAAATATTTTAGAAAGATTTGATCCTACTTATGAGAATAGTGAGTTTATTAAAAGTATGAAGTTAACTAGTAAAGGTTTTTATAGTTATGCTAAAGTTATTGAAGATGAAAAGATTGATTTATTAATTAATTTAGTAAGTGATAAAATAAATGACGCGATTAAAGAGATTAGTAAAGCTAAGTTTACGATAAATCCTAAGAGAATAGGTCAAGAATTAACAGGTTGTCTTTATTGTAAATATAAAGATTTATGTTATATGAAAGAAGAAGATATTGTCAATTTAAAAGAGTATCATGATTTATCTTTTTTATTTATAAGGGAATGACATTTAAGTCACTCCAAAACAATTCATAATATTATGAATTTAAAATTTTCATTTATTATATTTATGGTGATAACCTCTTTTAGATTTATAGTCTAATGGAACACATTTATTATGTTTACATTTAGGACAAGTAATGTAGGTGGAGTTGAAACAGGAAGATTATTAAAGATATCTTCTTGTAAACTAGAAATTTATTTGGAAAAGGTAAAAAATGTATAAAAAATCTCTTTTAAATAAGTGTGGTAAAAATTGGTATAAAGAAAATATGAAAAGTAGTTGACTAACAAACCTATGTATGATATTTTGTAATTATGGGGGCTAAAGTATGAAT
>CANQYA010000077.1 GCA_947627965.1 uncultured Bacilli bacterium | reverse complement strand
TTTAAGAAAGAAAATAAAAATTATTGGATCAAAAGTAAGTATTAAAGCAGTTCGTAATTTAGGTTATAAAATGGAGGATTAAAGGTATATGGAAAATTTAAAAAAGAAAACATTTTTTACAATTTTTATTATTATTTCTTTGTTTGCTTTCATTTTTGCTACTTTTTTTAATGCTCAAACGTATCACAGAGAATATACAGGAATAGCCAATAATTTATCCCGCATGAGAAACTTAACTATAAAAAGACCTGAACCAATTGATAAAGAAATGAAACCAATAAATGATGACGATCTTCGCAATAGAAAAGTTATGGATTATGAGGTTTATACTTTTATTTTAAATAATAATAATGATATTATTGATAAAATAAGTCATAGTGATAATGATATTAATGAGGAGATTATTAATAAAGCTAAAAATATTATTGTTAATAATAACAAAAGTAAAATAAAGATCGGATGCTTATATTGGAATAAATATGTTTATAATTATGAAGAAGGTAATTCTTTAACTATTGTAAATATAACTAACACTAGAAATATGTTACTTACTAACTTATTTATTTCCTTATTGTTAGTTGGAATTGGGGAATTAGTCATTTATTTTATTTCTAAAAAAATAACGGAATGGATTACTAAACCTGTTCTTGAGAGCTTTAATAGAGAAAAAGAATTTGTTGCAAATGCCTCGCATGAACTTAAAACGCCACTTGCTGTTATCGTAGCTAATACCGATTGTTTAGATGTAAATAAGAAAAATGAAAAATGGATTAATAATTTAAAAAATGAGGCAGATAGAATGAGCAATTTGATAACAAGATTACTTGATTTATCTAAAACTGAATATCTAAAAAAAGAAAATTTTACTAAAAATGATATTTCTATGATTATAGAGAAAAGAGCCTTAATTTTTGAAAGTTTAGCATACGAAAAAAATATAGCCATAGAAACAAATATTGCTGAAAAAGTAATTATCTCTTGCCATAAAGAAAGTATCGATGAACTAGTATCTATTTTAATTGATAATGCGATAAGTCATGGGAAAGAAAATAGCAAAATTAAAGTTAATTTATCTGTTTCTAAAAATGAAATAAAATTAGAAATAATAAATGAAGGAGAGCCTATACCTGAAAGTGAATATGAAAAGATATTTGAAAGATTTTATCGAAATGATAAAAGCCATAATCGTAAAAGTGGAAGATATGGTTTAGGTCTTGCTATTGCTAAAAACATTGTAAAAGCTCATGATGGTAATATTAGAGTTTATTCAAAAGATGGTTTTACTACTTTTGAAGTTAAATTTAAGATTAGTGAACATTAACAAAAAAAGTTAATGTTTTTTAATGTTTCTTTAATATTTACATAATAAAATGATATTGTTTTGAGGGAGGAAGATTATGTTTATATTAAAAAATGCATGGATTTCAATTAAAAGAAATAAAGGAAGGAATATTTTAATAGGAATAATTATTTTAATTATTGCTTGTGCATGTACTATAACGTTGGCAATAAAGAATACAGCCGAAGATTTGATTAATTCCTATAAAAGTGCTTATGATAAAGAAGTAACAATTAGTTTTGATAGAGCTAATATGATGAAAGATTTTGATCCATCGCAGATAGAAGGAAGAGAAAATGCTCGAGAAAAATTTGATAATATTGCAAGTTACACAATTGATGATGTTAAGTCTTTTGCTGATAGTAACTATATCGAAAGTTATTATTATACATATAGTGTTGGTTTAAACGGGAACAACATCGAAAAAGCCGAAATTGAGTTAAATAATAATATGTCAAATGGATTTGGACGTGGAAAAGCAAATAATATGTCATTAACTGATTTTACTTTAACAGGGTATAGTTCAGTTACTGCTATGAGTGAGTTTATAAATGGTACTTATACTATGAATGAGATTACCGATAATGCTTGGGATATAGCCTTTGATGGTAATTATGTATTTATTAATCAAGAACTTGCTGATTACAATAATTTAGATTTGAATGATAAAATAAAACTAGAGACTGACAATGGAAATATTTATGAATTTGAAATTATTGGTATTTTTAAGGAAAATGAAGAAGGGAATGGAGAGCCAATGTCAATGTTTTCAAATTCAGCTAATACGCTTGTAACAAATGCTGATGCTGTTGCTAATATTACTAATAGCGAAGAAATAAATGCTACAATTAATCCAACATTTATTATAAATTCTTATGATAATGTAGAGAAATTACAAAATGAATTTTACCAAAAAGGTTTAGACGAAAACTTTGTTTTACAAACGAATGAAGAAGAGGCAACTAGTGGAGTTTCAAGTATTGAAAATATTAACTCTTTTGCAACAACATTTTTGACTTTAACTCTTATTATTGGTGGGATTGTTTTATTTGTAATCAATATGATTAATATCCGTGAAAGAAAATACGAAATAGGGGTTTTAAGAACGATTGGTATTAGTAAGTTTAAATTAACTATGCAATTTGTATCAGAACTTGTTATCGTTTCCGTTGTTGCTCTTATACTAGGAGCTGGAATTGGTGCTGTAAGTTCTAAAGGCGTTAGTAATTCTTTATTAGCAAGTGAAATAAATAGTAGTAATGAAAGAGACGAAGAAATAGGTAAAAACTTTGGTGGACCAAATATGAATGGTGGAATGTTTGACCGTGGAGATAGGGGCGAAATGCGAGGTAAAGGTATGCCCGTTATCGAAGCTTATGACTCTATTGATGCCGTAGTAGATATTAAGGTTTTACTAGAATTACTTGGTATTGGACTTTCACTTGTATTAGTAAGTTCCATTGCTTCAATGGTTAGCATAGAGAGATTTACACCACTTACAATATTGAAAGAGAGGTCTTAATAATGGCAAATAAGAAAAATAATAACTATATTTCAAAAGATAAAATTGGTAATAATTATGTTTCCAAAAAACAATTAGTTAAAAGTAATGATGGAAGAGAAATGAAAGATAATGATGGTATAAATGAAAAAAATACTTCTTCAAAAAACATTATTTTGAGTGTAAAAAATGCCAGTTATAGATATAGTGATGCATCAGAAAATGATTATGCTTTAAAAGATGTTAGTTTTGATTTTGAAAGTGGAAAAATATATGCTGTAAGAGGTCGAAGTGGTACAGGTAAAACAACATTGTTATCTTTAATAAGTGGACTTGAAAGATGTACTGAAGGTGAAATCATATTTGATGGTAAAAGCTTAAAAGATATGAATTTAGATAAGTATCGTAATAGTGATATTGGTATTGTCTTTCAAAGCTATAACTTACTTCCTTTTATGACTGCAAGTGAAAATATAATTCTTTCAATGGATGCTAACGGTTTAAAAATTAAAAATAAAAAAGAAAAAGCTATCGAACTTATGGAAAAAGTCGGATTGAAAGAAAGTTATGCTAATCGTAAAGTGTTAAGATTATCAGGTGGGGAGCAACAAAGAGTTGCCATTGCAAGAAGCCTATCTTATAATCCTAAAATGATAATTGCTGATGAGCCAACAGGAAACCTTGATAAACAAACGGAAAGTGAAATTTTAGATATATTTAAAAAATTAGCTCACGAAGAAAATAAATGTGTTATTATTGTAACTCATTCTCAAAATGTATGTGATGCGGTTGATGTAATATATGATTTAAAAAAAGTTAAAGAAGAAAATAAAGAGGTGTAATTCTTCTTTTCATAGTATAACGTTAATAAAATAAATATAATTTGCTTCTTTATATAAAGTTCACAATTTTAAAAATATGGGGATTGTTTCTCGTATTTTTTTAATTTTTATACATTAAGAATTATTTTTGCTTTTATATTCGCTTTTTAAAATATATTCTATTTCTTCGGGTGCTTCCTTACAACCATTATCAAGCCATTTTTTAATAACAGCATTAAGCCCCGCCTTAAAAAATTCCATGTGATAATCTATATATTTATCGTCATATAATTCTTTCGATAAATTATAATCATATTCTCTTATAATAAAATTTTGATCCATTTTCAACTTAAAATAAGTTTTATAAAATATTTGATTATCTTTTATATGCTTGAATAACTTTAGAAAATTATTTGAATTATGATTAGTTTCTCTTTCTTCTTGATATAAGAATGATACTTCTTGCTCTAGCTCTTGTCCTATCTTATCAGCTAAATCGTAAATATCAAGATAATTAACGTAAAAAGTAGAACGATTTATTTTAGCTAATTTACAAATATCAGTAACGGAAATTTCGCTTATTTCCTTTGTTTGTAGTAAGTTTATAAATACTTTACTAATTTTATCTTTTGTTTCTTTTCTTCTTTTATTATTAGGCGTATTCATATGTTCCTCCTTTTAATTGGACAAGTGTCTATAAATTGTTGGTTGTTTTTTTCTTTCAAAAATATTATATTAAAATTGTAAAAGAAAGACAAGTGTCTATTTATTGAAAGGAAGTGATTATATGTCTAAAATCGTAGATGCTAATAAGAAAATTGAAAAAGCAGTTGTTGGTGGATACAAAGCA
>CANQYA010000076.1 GCA_947627965.1 uncultured Bacilli bacterium | reverse complement strand
AAATCCAAGACAACTTAGGTTGCTTGAATGTTACCTCCTTTGCTAGTGTTTGTCAAATCATTAGAATATTCATTTTTCATTTTAGTAAGTCTTGATAAAAGAGATTGTTCCATTGCTTTAAAAGTTTTTAAATCTATAACTTGTTCATCATATAACTCTTTATTTACAATTAATCTAAATTCTAACCACTTATATTCAAAAGGTAAATGTTTTGTACTAAACTTAACTTCTATATTGTTAGTTTCATACATTAAAGAAAACCTCCATGTTCTTTAAATTTTATGAAAACTAATTAAAAAAAGACCAATAAATCAAAACTAATCATAGTTATTTACTTATGATTAATTTTGATATCTTTATATTCTTCTAAAAAAGGTTGAAACTATTAATTATTACTTTTTTAATAACTTAGCATAAAAAAACTAGAGCAACATTACTCTAATCACAATTATTCTAATATATTATTAATATCCATTTTTTTATATAAAACTCTAACAATAGTTATTAAATTTTTATTTTCATTTATAGTATAAAACATAAGAAATTTTTTTACTCTATAACTTCGATATTCATTTTTTAATTTGCCTATCGGTTTATATATAGAACATCCATAAGGAAACTCTACAATATGATCAAGACTGCTCATAAATAAATCTCTAAGTTTTTTAGAAGCAGTAATATTTTTTAACTCATGAGAAACGTAATAGATAATGTCATCGATATCTTTTTTGGCAATAGGTAAAAATTCTATTCTATACATAGCCTACCCTATAATATCATTCATACTTTTTAAAACTTCTTCTTTAGAATATCTTTGAGCATTACTAGTCATTTCCAATTCTGCTTCTTTTAATTTCTCATAAACTGTTTCATCAAACGTATTAGTTCTAATTTCAAAAGGTAATTTTTGTTCTCTTAAAACTGCTTTTATAAACATATTAACAGCAGTAGACACATTCATACCTACACGATTACAAAATTGTTCAAATTCTTTTTTGTCATGAGCATCAACACGAACATTTAAATTTAATGATTCCATTCTATCCCTCATTTCTACTTTTATTATATAGACTTTTTAAGTTTTTGTCAACACGTCGTTTTATTTTGTAATTACAATGTATTACTATCGTTTTATTTTTACAACATAAAAAAACAGTACTTATTTATATGTGTTCTTATATTGACACCAAGATTACAAGAATTTTCTAAAACTTGTAAAAAAGTTTGATGCCCATGCCCCCCTGCTTTCCAACAACCAATTCTAGCTCCTCCTACCGTTACTGAACCAGCATCATAAAAGGTATCTTTTTCTAAATCGATAACACCTTCCTCAATGGCGGCCGAAGTAGTAATTATCTTAAAAGTTGAACCTGGTTCATAAGAAGCCCAAATAGGTAAGTTCCTACTTAATACTTCCATTGAATAATTACTGTAGTCATTAGAATTATAAGTAGGTCTACTACTCATTGCTAAAATTTCACCATTATTTGGATCCATAACAAGAGCAAGTGCCATATCAGGATTAAACATATCGACAACGTTATCTAATTCCCTTTCGACAGCTTTTTGAATATTGTAATCAATTGTTAATTGAATATCTATTCCTGATTGAGGAGCCTCATATATTTCAGAAACATTAAGATTATTTCCTTTCGCATCCGAAAAATATTTAATCGCTCCATTTTCTCCAGTTAAATAGTCGTCATATTCAAGTTCTAAACCAGACAAACCTTGGTTATCAATTCCAACATATCCTAAAACATGAGATAGACTAGTTCCATAAGGATAATATCTTTTCGATTCTTTAACTAAATAAACACCCTCTAAATTTAAACTGTCTATT
This sequence comes from uncultured Bacilli bacterium, assembly GCA_947627965.1. Taxonomy (GTDB): domain Bacteria; phylum Bacillota_I; class Bacilli_A; order RF39; family UBA660; genus RGIG3091. The sequence continues at coordinate 2,692 of CANQYA010000076.1, read as the reverse complement.
TTATCAGCTACTTCATAAGACAATTGTCTTCCTTCTGGGTGTACTCTTTCAATCGAAGTTTCTTTATATACATGTTTATCCATTTCTTCTTTAGTTACTCCTAATATTTCACTCAACAAAGAAGAAGCTTTTTCTTTATCCGTTATTTGATTAGGTATTAAAACTAAACTAGTTGTTGTAATATTATCTGCTAATACGATACCGTTTCTATCTAAAATTCTTCCTCTATCAGAAGCAATGGGTAACTCTCTACTCCACAAATCTTGAGCTAACTCGTTTAATTTTCCATAATTTATTAATTGGACATAAGCAACTTTTAAAATTATTACTACAAATAAAAAAATAATCACTACTAAAACAATTTTTATTCTTTTATCGATACTTTTAAAAAACATATTCTTCACCTATTAAAGAATATGTTTTACTTTGTTATTATTTTACTTTAAAAATTAATCTTATTAACCAATATTGTTTTAATGATATTAATCTATAAATTATTTTACGATTTCTAGATAAAGTTTTTAGATAATTATTATTTTTGTAGTTAGGAAAATTATCTTTCATGTAATTAAGAAAATTATCTATTACTTCATTCTTATTTTTTTTATCAGCATTACTTCTTATAATTCTAGTTATTCCTGAAATAACAATATTATCGATAGCTAAGTATTCAATTTCTTTTTGGTATTTATCATAAATATTTTTATCTAAATAAAAATTAATAACGTCGTCAAAAGCTTTTAAAATATCTAAATTTTTATTAATATTATCGTTATTCATAATGGAATTTTCTCTAATAATATAGTTATATAATGGTAAATTAACAAAACCTATTTTGGAAGTTTGAGATAGTATTTTTAGACTGAAAGGTAAGTCTTCATACCAAATTTTTTCTGAAGTAAATTTTATATTTTCTTTATCTAGAAAGGATTTTTTATATAATTTACAACAGGCACTTATAATATTAAATATCTTACTATTCTGATTATTTAAAGTTTCTTTAATAAGATATGGAGGTGTGGTAATTAATTCTTCTTTATTGTCATATATTTTTTTATAACCGCAAATAACGATATCTAAATCATTGTTTAATGCTTCGTAATACATTTTTTCTAAAGTATCATTATCAATCCAGTCATCACTATCAACAAAATAAAGATATTCTCCCTTGGCATGTTCCATTCCTTTATTTCTACTGCTACCTAACCCCCCATTTTCTTTCTTTAAATAAACTATCCTTTTATCTTTTTTTAAATATTTTTTAATAATTTCTTCGCTGTTATCTGGACTTTCATCATTTACTACAATTATTTCTATATCTTTTAAAGTTTGATTAATTATACTATCGAGACACTTTGGTAAATATTTTTCAACATTATATACTGGTACGATAACACTTACTTTTATTTCCATTTTCACACCTACTTTATTTAAGAACTTTTTTTATCTTATGGATTAAACTTAATAACTTATACTGTCTTTTATAAATAAGATAAGTAAATAATCGTGACTTAAAGTTCTCTTTTTTAAAATATTTATTCTTGTACCAATTAGGTATATGTCCTTTAGCCCATATATTAATTTTATCTAAAACTTTAGTTCCATTAGGGTATGGTAATAAACGTATATAAGCTTCCCTAAAAATATTTTTAATAATAAAGTATTCGTATTCTTGATAGTAAGGAAACCCGTATTCTTCTAATCTTTTATATAAATAATCAGTAGCAGAAATAATATCATAAAATTTCTCATTAAATTTCTGCGTCATGGTAGACCCTTCTCTAATTAAATAATTATATAAAGGAATGTCTACATAACTTATCTTATTAGCAAATAAGGCATATAGAGGAACAACCGCATAATCTTCATAAATAATTCCTTCCGGAAAAAATAAATTATTATTAGTAATAATATCCTTTCTTATTATTTTTCCCCAAGGACTTCCCATATTTAATATATAACTTTCAATATTGTTTTGACCTAAAGTATCAAAAAAACTGCATTCTTGTTTATTGTTACCTATTACTTTATTATAGTTAGATATGACTATATCACTTTCTTCATTAATTGCTTTATCATATAAAAGCTCTAACATATTTAATTCGATATAGTCATCACTATCGACAAAGCATAAGAACTCTCCTTTAGCTTTTTTTATACCTAAATTTCTAGCACTTCCCTGTCCCCCATTTTCTTTCTTTAAATAAATTATCCTTTTATCCTTTTTTAAATATTCTTTAATAATTTTTTCGCTGTTATCTGGGCTTCCATCATTTACTACAATTATTTCTATATCTTTTAAAGTTTGATTAACCATACTATCGAGACACTTCGGTAGATATTTTTCAACATTATATACTGGTATTATAACACTTACTTTTACATCTTTTTTCATTTTAACCTTTCCTAACCTTAGTTATCATTTTTAATAGTTTATATTGTCTTTTATAAATTAAATAAGAAATAACACAATACTTAAATCCTCTTTTTTTAAGATATTTATTTTTCATAAAATGAGGATACTTATTCTTAATAAAAATAACTATATCATTTAAAAGATTATTGCATCCTTCCATATCTTTTATTCTAAAATAAGTATCTCGTAGTAAATTATCAATAATAAAGTATTCGTATTCTTGATAGTAAGGAAACCCGTATTCTTCTAATCTTTTATATAAATAATCAGTAGCAG
>CANQYA010000075.1 GCA_947627965.1 uncultured Bacilli bacterium | reverse complement strand
CACGTTTAACAGGTGTTTTATATGTCTTAGATGAACCTAGTATAGGATTACATCAAAAAGATAATGAAAAATTAATTAACGCTTTAAAAGAAATGCGTGATTTAGGAAATACTTTAATTGTTGTCGAACATGACACTGATACCATGTTATCAGCTGATTATTTAGTCGATATTGGACCTGAAGCTGGAGAAAATGGTGGTTATGTAGTAGCTACTGGAACTCCTACCGAAGTAATGAAAAACGAAAATAGTATTACTGGTAGATATTTAAGTGGGAAAGAATGTATTGAGATACCAAAAAAGAGAAGAAAAGGCAACGGGCTATTTATAGAAGTCAAAGGAGCTAAGGAAAACAATTTAAAAAATATTGACGTAAAGTTTCCTCTAGGAACATTTACTTGTGTTACAGGTGTATCAGGTAGTGGTAAAAGTAGTTTAGTTATGGAAATACTATGTAAAGGTGCTTTAAATTACTTATATCATACTAAAGATAAACCTGGTAAACATAGTAAGATAATAGGATTAGAAAATATTGATAAAGTTGTCGATATAACCCAAAACCCAATTGGTAGAACGCCACGAAGTAATCCTGCTACTTACACCGGTGTTTTTGACGATATCAGAACTCTATTTACTACAACTAAAGAAGCTAAAATGTATGGTTTTGGTAAAGAACGTTTTTCCTTCAATGTAAAAGGAGGAAGATGTGAAGCATGTCGCGGTGATGGTGTTAAAAAAATCGAAATGCATTTCTTACCTGATGTATACGTTCCTTGTGAAGTATGTCATGGTACAAGATATAATAGCGAAACATTAAACATTAAATATAAAGGCAAAAATATAGCTGAAGTTTTAGATATGCGTGTTTCTGAAGCTTTAACTTTCTTTGAAAATGTTCCTAAAATAAAAAGTAAATTGCAAGTATTATCCGATGTTGGACTTAGCTATATAAAATTAGGACAAAGTGCTCCTACTTTATCAGGAGGGGAAGCTGGTCGTGTTAAATTATCTAAAGAATTACAAAGAAAAGCGACAGGTAAAACCTTATTTATCTTAGACGAACCAACGACAGGACTACATTCTGCTGATATTAAACGCTTACTTGCAATAATTCAAAAAATAGTAGATAATAAAGATACAGTAATAGTAATTGAACATAACTTAGACGTCATTAAATCAGCTGATTATATAATTGATATAGGACCAAACGGTGGCGACGACGGTGGTAAAATAATTGCAACCGGTACCCCTGAACAAGTAGCTAAAAATAAAAATTCATATACAGGAATGTTTTTAAATAAATTATTATAGGAGACTAAATATATGAAACTAATAATTGGTGTTGGAACCAAAGCAAGATTAAATAAAATAATTGAATGGTTAATTTATATGGTAGGTTACACCGTATCATTTATTATAATATCTAGACTTTTTGGAACTTTTCAAATAAATGATGAACATGTAATACTTTATTCTTTTTTTGCAGTAGTATTAATATTTATACTTAATAAAACAATAAAACCAATATTAGTTAAATTGACCTTGCCCCTTACTGGTATTACGATGGGATTATTTTACTTCGTCATTAATGCTTTTATATTAAAATTAGTTGATATTATGCTTGTCGATAAATTAAATTTTACTAGTAGTTGGCGACTGTTCTTTATAGCTATTTTATTAGCTATTACTAATGCCATAATTGAAGAATTAATTATTAAACCAATCATTAGGAGGTTCAAGAAGAAATGAATAGAGTAGCGTTAGATTTAGGATTTATTCAAATATATTGGTATTCTATTATGATCCTTTTAGGAATGTTAATAGGATTATTTGTTATTATAAAAGAAATAAAAAGGCAAAAAATAAGTATCGATCAATTTATTAATATGGCTTTTTATGCGATTATAATAGGAATAATAGGTGCTAGAATTTATTATGTAGTATTTAATTGGAGTTATTATAGTAATAATTTATTAGAAATTTTAGAAGTATGGAATGGTGGACTTGCTATCCATGGTGGAATACTTTTTGGAGGAATATTTATTTTACTATATTGTCATAAACATAAAATAAATACTTATCGTATTCTAGATATATGTGTTGTTGGTCTTCTTTTAGCACAATCTATTGGAAGATGGGGTAATTTTTTTAATCAAGAAGCATACGGAATAGAAACAAGTAAAGAATTTTTATTATCATTACATCTTCCTAGTTTTATTATTAATGGTATGAATATAGGAGGTAGTTATTATCAACCGGCTTTCTTATATGAATCACTATGGAGCTTATTAGGAGTTATTATATTGTTAATTATAAGAAAATATGTAAAAAAACTTAGAACAGGTCAATTGACTGGGGTATATTTAATTTGGTATTCAATAGGTAGATTTTTTGTAGAAGGAATTCGTACGGATAGTTTAATGCTAGGAAAGATTAGAATGGCGCAGTTAGCATCAATTATTTTAATTATAGTAGGTATTGTATTTATTATATTAAGGCAAAAGAATAAAAATGCTGAACTATATTACGAAGGGAATAAAAAATGAAAATAGATTACGAAGTAGTTATAATTGGTTCAGGTGTTGCTGGAATGACATCTGCCATATACTTAAAAAGAAGTGGTGTTAGTTGTTGCTTACTAGAAAAAGAAATACCAGGTGGACAAATAACCAAGTCGTCTAGTATAACTAATTACCCAGGAATATTAGATATAAGTGGTCCTGATTTTTCTAATATTATTTATAAACAAGTAACAGATTTAGGGGTTACTTATAAATATGCTGATGTATTAGGTATTGATATTAAAGATGATTTAAAAATAATTAAAACCGATATGGGGGATATTATTACTAAAAAAATAATTATTGCAACAGGAAGGATACCTAAAAAATTAAATATACATGGAGAAGAAGAATTAATAGGAAAAGGAATAAGTTACTGTGCTTTATGTGATGGGAATTTCTTTAAAGGAGAAGATATAGCTGTTATAGGAGGAGGTAACTCTGCTATTGAAGAAGCTATTTATTTATCCAAGATATGTAAAAGTGTTACTATAATTCATAGAAAAGAAGAGTTTAGAGCTGATAAAATCTTGTTAGATAAATTAAAAAATATATCTAATATTAAGTATAAAATGTCTTATATACCTAAATCTTTTAATGAAAAAGATAATAAATTAGCCTCTATTACAATAATAGGAAAAGATAATAAAGAAGAAAATTTAAAAGTAAAAGGATGTTTTATATATATAGGTCAAGTTCCTAATAGTAAGATATTTAAAGGATTAATTAAATATGATAGAGAGGGATATATTAAGGTAAATGAACATAGAAAGACTAATATAGATGGTATTTATGCAGTTGGTGATGTAGTTAAAAAAGATGCTTATCAATTAATTACTGCTATGAATGACGGCGTAATAGCAAGTGTTAATTGTATAGAAGAACTAAAAAATTAATAGTTCTTTTTTTTATTCATTTTGTACTTGCAAAAACCCTAGGGGGGGGGGGGTACTATCTATGTGTATAGCAATACTTATTATGACTATAGGGTATTCTATGTTTTTATCTAATATAAAGATTAATGGTACAGCAAATATTACAAGTACTTGGAATATTTTGTTTACTAGTATTAAAGAAGTATCAAAAACAGATGGGGTAATAGTAAAAGATAATCCTAAGGCATCAGGAACACTTGCTACTTTCAATGTTGCATTTACAAAACCAGGAGATAAAATAGTTTATCAAATAACAGTAGAGAATAAAGGAAGTTTAAATGCCGTTATAAATAAGATAAATGCAACAGAGTTAGGAAGTGATGCGATAAAGTTTGAAATAAGTAATATAAAAGAAGGAGATAAATTAAGTCATGGTGCATCAACTACATTTAATGTAACTATAAGTTATAATGGAGAAATAGTATATGAACCTAACTTAAAAGATAATGAATTACAAATAGACATAACATATATTCAAGATTTAAAAGAAACACCAGAAAAAGCTCCTGATATAATACCTACAAGACTATCGCAAAAGATACTTTATGATAACGAGGAAAAATCTGATAAAAATATAGATTTTTCTCAAATAAGTAGTGATACAAATGGGAATGGATTATATTATACAAATAAGAATACTGAAAATAACAGAGTAACATATTATTTTAGAGGAGACGTTAAAAATAATTATGTTTATTTTGGAGGTTTTTACTGGCGAATAATAAGGATAAACGAAGACGGAAGTATAAGGTTAATATATCAAGGAAATAAAATTGATGCTACTAAAGAAGATGCCCAAGTAGGAACAAGTCCTTTTAATACCATGCCAGGAGATAATGCTTTTGTAGGTTATATGTATGGCAAGCCAACAATTTTCACAGACGGAAAAGGAAATTTTAACGGTTGGGCATGGAGCAGTGTGACAGGAACAGTAAAAATGGGAACAGAATATACATTTGATACCAAAACAGGACTTTATACTTTAACAGGAACTGTAGTAAATGGCTATTATACTGAACAATATAATAATTATTATACATGTTGTAGCCAAGGAACAACATGTACATTTTTAATAAAGATAAACAAAACTAAACAAGAGGGAAATAATTATCAACTATGGGGAGGAGAATTGCATGCTGGATATTTCTCCGCTTCCTATGAAGAAGCTCATAAAAACGAAGTAAATTCTGATATAAAAAAATATTTAGAAGATTGGTATAAAAATAATTTAATAAATTTCGATAGTTATATAGCAGATACAGGCTTTTGTAATGACCGAAGTTTAGCAAGTGGTTATGAAGAAGCAGGTTTTGGACGTTCTG
>CANQYA010000074.1 GCA_947627965.1 uncultured Bacilli bacterium | reverse complement strand
TAATATCCCATATTTAGAAGCATTAGGAATAAAAGATTCTAAAAAATTAGAAGACGAAAAAATATTGAAAATAGCACCAGAAATCATAAAAAAAATTCCTTATAAAAGTGTAATATTAACTAATACTGAATATAACGAAAAATATAATAATTCATACAATATCAATAAAATAAAAGCTATTATGCATAATAAAGTTTTATATCAATTAGTAAACGAAACCAAAGAACCATACGACTATATAATAGTTGACGAATTTGCTCGTGAACAAAGATACTATGACTATATTAAAGAAAGTCCAAATGTTCAAAAAGGTATTACCTTTATGACTAAAGCTGAAGATAAAAACCTAGCTGTAGCTAGTGCTTCCATTATTAGTCGCTATATCTTTTTAAAGGAATTTGATAAATTAAGTGATTTACTACATATTCCTCTACCTAAAGGAGCAGGACCTATTGTCGACGAAGTGGGAACTAGTATCGTTGAAAAATATGGACAAGATAAATTAAAAGAAATAGCTAAATTAAACTTTAAAAATACAGAAAGAATATTAAAAACGTGTATTTTCTAGCAATAAATATAAGTGCCCAACGTTTTTTGAAGTGATAAATATGTCACTTCTTTTTTTTTTATTGAAACTCTAAATTATGTATTTATGCCAATTTATGTAAAAAAAGTGATGCTTTTAAGTTAGCACCCTTAATGTTTAAGAACTTAAATACACCTTCTATTTATATTTCCATAATACTATTATCAAAATAATAATTACCATTTATATCTTTCTTAAAAGTATAAGTAATAGTATTAGCTTTATCATAATATTTATCAATAGATAAAGTATTTATAAACTCATTAGTAGGATTATTTATTTCCTCTAATAATAAAGTATGTTTAATATCTTTATAAATACGTAAACAATCCATTTCACTTAAATTATTAGTATAGATACTATCAGTATATATAACCTTCTCTGTTATCGTAATCGTTCCATTTTCATTATCCTTTTTATAACTATCAAACTTGGTATAAAATAATTTAATATCATTATTGCTAAAGAAACCATTTATTTTAGTTACCAAATAATAATTATTTTCTTTATCATAAGTCACATTTAAAATAGCATTTCTAAAAATTTGATTAGTATAAATTACGAAATTTTTATCTTTATTATAAGAGGTATCATTTCCAAATATTTTTTTAATATATTTATCATATATATCGCCATTTATTTTAAAACTATCATTAGTTTTATCATATATATCTTCTTCATTAACAAATTGAAAAGCATAACGTAATTTTTCTACTTCATCAAAACTTTTATTATCTATTTGCTTATTACGCAAAAAATAATACATAGGTTCATTTTCTCTACCATACGTTACATATGAATATAATGTATTTACTAGTTGTTCTTCTTCATTTGATTTATTACTATTATCATTATCATTATTTACTTCATAAGGACGAGGTTTTAGGCTAAAAACAATACTACTACCTAAAATTAAGATAGTACATATTAACATTAACTTTAAAGTAAAAGTTGAATAACCTTTGTCTTTATTCATAATCGTTCACCCTTTTTTCTTTTTTATATTTTATCTATTTTACTAATATCCAAGTCTTACTATTAGCACTACCTCCAGTATTACTCATAGCTCCAGAAGTCTTTACTCCACTTTTTAAAACAACAATTGGTTTAATACCATAAACAGTATTGGTAGAAGGTACCGTTGATATCGTATTATTGCTAATATAAGTTAAGTGATTATTAAAGGTATCTCCTAAAATATATGATTGATTACTATTAAATAAATTATCTAAATTATCTAATTTAGCATCGACACTTGCTGGTAAAGTTGAACTACCAATTAATAACTCTTTAGTGACAATTCCACTACTAGTAGCATAATCAGGGTTTAGATAAGTATTATTCCAATTTCTAACAGTTAAACCACTGGTACTAATACCATTAGGATTTCTACCAGTTAAAACATATAAAGCTTTATTTTCATTATTACCATAATAAAAGCACTCGGTAATACCTGAATGAATTAAAGTAACAATATTACCATCAATTTTTAATATTTGCCAACCATAATTATCATTATTATAACTACCACAAGAAACACTAGCGTTTTTACTTTCATCTTTCGTATATCCTCCAAAAGAATATTCGCTATTAGGTATACTAGCATTACTAGACCAATTGCCCGCATCATAATCGACATAATCCCCTACTTTAGCAACACTTGCTAAAAGAAGATCACTATCTACTTTACCAATACACTTATTATAGGTAGAAGGATCACAAGAGTCGCCACTATATAGACAAGCCTCATATTGGACTTCTTCGCTTAGACATTTATTTAAACCCGTTAAAACACCGTCAACTAAAGCATTAGATTGATCTTTTGAAGCTTTCATAATTCCAAAAGTTAATAATAAGATGATAATACTTAATGACAAAATACCATAAAGAATAGTTGATATAGCAAACCCCTTATTATTTATTTTCATATCATGTCGCACCACCTAGTATAATTGTACCACGTAAAACCAAAAATAGTAAATAAAAGATATATTTTAATTTTAAATTTACTAATCTTTTTTCTTTAACTTACTTTTTTTAATATAATAATCATTTTATCACCATATTTTTTTTCTTTAATTACTTCCAAAGTATTAAAACTTTTTAAATAATTATGGCTTACTTCACAGATAATTAAACCTTCTTTGGTAAGTAAATTATTACTAATAATTTTATCTATTACTTCATTTAAACATAACATCTTATATGGTGGATCTAGAAATACTAAAGAAAATTGTTGCTTATCTTTTAAAAATTCCAAACAGTCTTCCCAACTTTTATTAATTAAAGAAGCTTTATCAGTAATATTAAATTTTATAATATTTTCTTTAATAACTTTAATACATTCTTTATTTACATCATTAAAATAACAGTATCGAGCCCCATTACTTATAGCTTCTATTCCTAAATTACCACTACCTGAAAAAAGATCTAAGATATACTTATCTTCAATATTATTTTGAATAATAGCAAATAGTGATTCCTTTACCCGATCCATAGTTGGTCTTGTTCCTAAAATATTAAAGCCTGTAATATTCCTTCCCTTTAGGAAACCACTAATTACTTTCACTTAAAACACCCCTTTTTATTAAATAATTTCTCTAACTTTTTATTAAAAGTTAATACTTCAAAATAAATAATATCTTCTAATTCATGAAAACGTTTTACTTTAGGTTCGTTTATTATTTCTTTTTTTAATTCTAAATATCTAGATAAATAAATATTGTCTATTGCTTTTATTTCATTAATTTTCTTAGCTAAATCTTTATCATTATATATATCTTTTTTTAAATCTTTTATTTCTTTAATTATATCGCTATTATCTATAGTTATAAGTAAATCATTTAATTTATTTTGTAATAATTCATTCATAGACTACCTCTTACTCTATTTATTATATCAATAATTTCCTTTTCTTTTTCCTCATATAATTCAATTCTAAAACAAGAAAAACCATTCTTAAGATATTTAGCAATATCACTTATTAAATCGATATTCTTACTATGCATAATATGAGTTATATGTGGGCTACTAATTATAGGATACATATTACCTAGTTTATCTTTTAAATAATACTTATCTTTATTTAAACATAAATTACATTTATCACTATCGTTATTTAAAAGCATATTTAATGGACAATACTTAGTAATCATTAGTTCTAATCTGCCATAGATAATTACTTCTAAAGGAATATTATTATTAAAATTAGTAATATTTTTTAAATCAGGTGATATTGTTACCCGACTGGCACCATTGATAGCTAAATAGTTAACCGCATAGTCATTAACTATATTTAAATAATAATCAGTAACAACATTATTATTATCTTTGTATTTATAAAAGCTACCTAAATCAGTTACTAAAATATTTTCATTATTAATAATAGGATAATTTTTACTTACTCTAGGAATACGATAATATATATTAGATAAATGTTTATATTCTTGATATAATTCATAATTAGTAACATAAATATAGTCAACTTCTAACTTAATTGCCGTTAATAATTGTTCTTTATTTCTTACTAAAATACTAATTTTAGAAAGGAATTTTTTATTAAAAGGAGATAGTTTAAAATCTTTAATAACTCTATCTTTAATAGCTATTCTTTTCTTAGTTATTTCTTCTATTGCTTTTCTTCTTAATTCGTTAAGTTCTTTTAAAGGAATAAAAATATTATTATCACTATCAATATCAAGAGATAAAATTTTATAATTAGTATTACCTAATTTACTTACTTGGTTTTTAATATTTTCTTTAGTTACTTCTCTATTAATTGAAGGAACGATAAGACGTCCTTCTACTTTAACAGTAATATCATTGCAAGTAATAGCAATGGCTAATCTATTATTTAGTTTAGCTTCTACTTTGATATTAATACCTATTTTTTTCATATCTATATTAGTTAATTCTTTAATTAAAGTATTATTAGTAGTTAACATTACTTTAGATATGCTGTCAAGACCTATTTTATTGTCGACTACCGCAATAGAACCTTTATCTAATTTGTTAACTAATAGTAATTTTTCATTATATAATTTATTAACTATCATACCTTTATCACTAGGAAGGAATTTAATACCATCTTCTTGGTGAAGGGTTTTATTTAATTTAATTTTAATATATTTATTATTAAAAGAAATTACTTCTCCTATTTCAAGACCTATATGGTTAGGACTTTCTATATTCATTAAAGCTTTACCTTTTTGCTTAAACAAATAACCCGTCGTAAATTTCCTATTATATAAAGTTTTTAAAAGGTCTTGTTCTTCACTAGCAATATCTAATGGCTTATTTAAATAATATTTATCGATTAAATTACGATATAATTTAGTAACAAATCCTACATATATAGGACTTTTCATTCTCCCTTCTATTTTAAGACTAGTTACATCACTA
>CANQYA010000073.1 GCA_947627965.1 uncultured Bacilli bacterium | reverse complement strand
CAAAAGGTTGAAACTCTAAATACTTCTCATACTCACCACCTGCAAAAGACAATACTTCGTTACCACATAAGAAATAAAAGACCGCACCAAGTAATAATATATCCCCTTCATTTTTTTGTAATTCTTCAAAATGAGTTATCTTTTCTTTAAGACGATTTATTTCTTCTTCTTTACTTTTAGAAGTTTCTTCTTTTATTTTAACCCCTTGCTTTTTACTATCTAATAATTGTTGATATTCTTTTTCCATTACTGATAATTCTTTATTAAAATCTTGTAATTTATCTTTGACATTTAATTCAATAAAATATAATTTTAAAAAATTATCCTTTGTAAAAAACTTATACATATTTTGGTAATATGCTAAACCTCTACTTAAAAAGCCCCTACGATTAGCTGTTTCGTCAACTACTTTCTTAAATAGATTAATTTCATCGTAACTACCTTCACGAAGATAAACACCATTTTTTTCATTTTTACGAATAGTACTACGCATCTTACTAGACATATCTTTAGTTATATCTTCTAAAGTTCTTCCTTTTAAAGGAATACCATACATCCATTTAGCTTGTAATGTTTGTTCCCCCGGTTTAGCACACTTTTCCTTATAACCTAACCTCTTTATTTCTTTAACAATATGCGAATTATCTAATCCCTTTTCGACTATATTACCATCTTTATCTCTTTGATGTAATCTAACATAAGGATCGATCTTAAAAAAGATACCATTATTCTTTTTGACATAATCTTTTATTTTTAAAGTAAAATCCTCTAATAAATTAAAATCATTATAATCTAATATAAAACCTCTTGGAGCATAAAACATTTTCTTCTTAATAGGAGTAATTTTCGATAAAAGGATCGTACCTGCTATAACCTTTTTATTTTTCTTAAATCCTAAAAGGACATATTCCCAACCATTACTTTCTTTTAGTTTAGCCCAATTAATGGTTTGTAAAAAAGTAGCTTGTTCATGATTATAAGCAAAGTCTTTAAATTCTTTTTCCGTTAATTTTATTAATTCCATTATTTTACCTTCTTTCTTGAAAATCACGCCACATAATCTTAAACTTTCTTAAAAAAGAATAAATATAATAAGTAAAAGAAAGAGGATATGTAAATTCACCAATTAGTTCGACAACATTAATACCGAAACCTTTCTTTATTTCAAATACGCCATAATACTTATTTTTAGGGTCAAATATTCCCGAAATTCCATAGAAATTAACATAAGGAATACCGTAACGATAAGCATCTAAAATATGTTCGTTATACATCGCATATTTAGGAGTAAATCTCTTATATTCCATAAGGATACCACTATAAAGCGTTAAATATTCTAATCCTGATTTTAAAGATAACAATACCCCTATATCTTTACCAGTGGGATTTTCTTTTTTAAATTTTTTAGCTTCTTCTACTTCATTACGATATTTCTCTAGTAATTTATCTGACGTTTCTTTTTGATTAATTAACTTATTTCCTACATTATCGTGTTCCATCTTATCAATAATACTTTTATTATTTTCTTCTTCTTGTTGCAATAATTCCATAGAAGAAGCAAGATAAATATCAGGATCTAAATAAGCAATATATATTTGTAAATCATCACCTAAGTATTTATACATTCTTTTATAATATTCTAAATCACGATAGTTAAACTTTTTACGATTAGCTGTTTCAATTAGTATTTCTTCCATACTTTCTAAGTCATCAATCTTACCTTTTCTAATTTGTATTCCTTTTTTATAAGTTGCTTCAATATTTTTTCTTGTCGTTTTCGAAAATCTTTTCTTTAATTCTTCGTAAGGAACATCTAATTCAAGACGAGCATTCCATCTCGACTGCGTATTTACGACATCGGTATTAAAACCAAAGTGTTTATACCCTATTCTTTTTAATAAATTAATTACTTCGTCATTTTTAGGATTACTAGGTATAACACTACCATCATTTCCTCTTATTTGATAAATAACGTTAGGATCGATCTTAATCATTATACCTTTTCTTTCTTTACAAAATTTCTCTAATTCTTTAGTAAAAAACTCTAATAATTTTTCGTTAGAATAATCCATTAAATATCCTCTTGGAGCATAAAAAGTATATCTACCTAAAAAGGTCTTAGTTACAGTAAACATAGCTCCAGCAATAATCTTATTCTTTTCTTTTACCCCTAAATAATATATTTTACTTCCGTAACTTTCTCTTAGTTTAGCAACTCCTATCGTTTGAAAAAAACTTTCTTGTTCGTGATTACTAGCAAAGTCTTGGAATTCTTTTTCTTCTAATTCAACAAATTTCATATGTTCCTCCTTATGGTGAAGTTTTAATATTACTATTAATATTATTACATAAAACTACTTTTATTTAAACCTTTTTACAACAAATAAAAGAAAAAAATAGTCTTATTTACTATTTTTACAAATACTTTTTAATTTACAAGAATTACATTGTGGAGCGATAGCTTTACAATAATATCTACCAAAAAGGACTAATTGATGGTGACGCTTGCTCCAAACACTTTTATCAAATTTCTTCATTAACTTTTTTTCAATAGTTAAAACATCGTCACTATCTTTAGCTAAACCTAATCTTTTACTTACTCTTGCTACATGAGTATCAACAGCAATAGCAGGTACATCAAATAAATTACTTAAAACAACATTAGTTGTCTTTCTTCCGACACCTGGCATTTTTTCTAAAGCAGTACGATCATTAGGAACCTTACCATCGTAATCATTAACTAATATTTTAGCTATTTCGATAATAAAATTAGCTTTTTTATGAAAAGTACCAATCGGTTTAATAATATCCATAACATCACTTTCTAAAGCCTTACTTAAATCTTCTAAAGTAGGATATTTATTAAATAAAATAGGTGTGACACTGTTAACTCTTTTATCAGTTGTTTGAGCACTTAATACTACTGCTATTAATAGTTCATAATCTTTATTATAATTTAATTCACATTTAGGATTAGGAAACAAAAAATCTAAATATTTTTCTACTTCTTCTATCATTACTCATCATCATCCAACCAATTATACTCAAAAACTTCTAATTTTTCGTCTTTATTAATCTTTTTATTATTACGATTTTTTTCCACATCTTCTTTATTCTTTATTCCTTTTTTACCCCATTCATACAATATCTTATCGATATATCTCAAGTTACTAACACCATTAAAAGTTGCT
The DNA here is from genome assembly GCA_947627965.1 of uncultured Bacilli bacterium. Classification (GTDB taxonomy): domain Bacteria; phylum Bacillota_I; class Bacilli_A; order RF39; family UBA660; genus RGIG3091. The sequence continues at coordinate 1,861 of CANQYA010000073.1, read as the reverse complement.
TCTTTTAAAGCTTCTTTAATTAATTCTTCACTTATACCACTTTCAAGCCATGCTTTTACTATTTCGTACTCTATTGGGCTTAAAGTTCTAGCAAATTCTTTTTCTATCGTCGTAAAAATTTCGTCATTATCATTATCTTTATTATTTATATCTTCCATAATTAATAAACTTATTTTTTGATAAAAATCGTCTAAAGAAATATATTCTTCACTAACATTTTTATCATTCTTTACAACATCTAATCTAATTAATTTGTTACTTGTAAGGCGATCAATAATACTCATTACACTTTTAACATCAAGTCCTAAATCGTTTTCTATCTCCCCTAAATCAAATAATATTTTATTTCCTTGATTATATAAGTACATTAAGAAAATAAATTCTTCTAACTTAATATTCATTTTATTATATAATCGATATAAATATAAAGGTATAACAATATTTTTAGATTGTAATATATCAATCATTTTTTTATTTTTCATAAAACCCCCTTAATAATTATTAACTATATATTCTTTTAAAATTTCATTATTATTTTCTAGTTTTCCATTTAATATTAATGTTGTTAAATTATTATAAATATCTTTTAAATATGAACCTCCACTTTTATTTAAAATAGTCATAATTTCTTCACTAGTTATATTAATATCATTTTTATTAGTTATAGGTAAATTATCAAATTTTTCTGTTATTTTCTTTTTATTAATTCCTTTAATCGCACCAGCAATACTGTTAACATATAGTCCATAATTATATAAAACTTCATTATTTAGATTATCCATTTTCATAGCTTCTCTTATTTTGTTAATAAGTTCTTTTTCACTTTTAGAGAAAGGATATTTATCACTTATATTTAATGAAGACCAAATACCAATAATATCGACCCCTAATTTTATATCTTCTAAATTATATATTTCTAATTCTTTATCTAATTCTAATTCTTTTAATAAAGATACGCCATATAAAGCATTAGGACTAGAAAATATTTTATCTAATTCTTCCTTTTTTCTTTGATAAGAAAGGGTTGCTAAAAGATGTTTAGTCTCTTTAATAGCTGTTTTAATTTCGTCACTTAAAGAAAAATTTAATATAGTAGCAAACCTTATCGCTCTTAAAATACGGAGACAATCTTCTTCAAATTTATTATAACTAGGTCCGACAGTGTTTATAACTTTATTGTCTAAATCTTTTTTACCATTAAGTAAATCAATTATTTTCCCTTCACTATCCATACAAATAGTATTTATAATAAAATCTCTTCTAGATAAATCGTCAATTAAACTATTAATATATTCAAATTCATAAGGCTTACGATTATTTACATAAGTAAATTCTTTTCTAAAAGTAGTAATTTCAAAACGTATATTGTGATAAAAAACAGTTACTGAACCATATTCAACTTTAGGAATAAAGATATCTTTAAATATTTGTTTAATATCCATTGGTGTAGCAGAAGTTGCAATATCGACATCTTGTGAAGGTTTATTAAGTAAATAATCACGAACAAAACCTCCGACAATATAGGCTTTAAAACCATGAGTTTCTATCTTCTTGAGTAGCTTTAATGATGTTTCTAACATAGATTTTCCTCCAATAACATTATAACAAATTTATCTATAAAACAAAAGCCAAAAAAAAAATAGAGTATTGCTACTCTATTAGTTAACTGATTCTTTTAATGCTGATCCAGCTTTGAAAGTAACAGCATTTCTTGCAGGAATTTTAACTTTTTCTCCTGTTTGAGGATTGTGTCCTTCACGTGCAGCTCTCTTTGAAACAGCAAATGTTCCAAATCCAACTAGTGGTACTTTATCTCCTTTTGATAATGCTTTTGTAATTGTTGCAAATGTTGCATCGATTG
>CANQYA010000072.1 GCA_947627965.1 uncultured Bacilli bacterium | reverse complement strand
ATAGGAAAGAGGTAATACTATGTGGGGAGCAGTTATAGGGGATTTAGCAGGTTCTATATATGAATATCAACAAACTAAACATTTTTCAAAATTAAATCCTAAAGAACTAATTAATGAAAGAAGTTTCTATAGTGACGATACTATATTAACTATAGCTATTTTAGACGCAATTTTAAATGATAAAAATTATGAGTATTACTTAAAAAAATACGCAAAAGAATTTTTAACATATAAACCAGAATTTACACCTTATTTCAAAGGCATTTTTTCACCTGGATTTACAAAATGGGCATTAGATCAGAAAAATGGAAAAAGTATTGGCAATGGTGCAATGATGAGAATTTCTGCAGTTGGTTATTTGTTTAACAACAAAAAAGATATAATTAATAATGTTCGTTTAGCTACTATTCCATCGCATAATTCTTTAGAAGCAATAAATTCTGCTACCACGATTGCATTAATTATTTTTTTAGCACGTCTAGGTTTTTCGAAAGAAGAAATAATAAAAAAATTGAATTTAAAGTTAAATTATTCTGATTTTAATGGATTTAACACAACATGTTATAAAACAATTGATAATTTTTATATGCATTATTTACTTCAAATAGCTTTGAAGAATCGTTGTTAAAAGTTATATCTTTTGGTGGTGATACAGATACAAATGCTTGTATAGCTGGCTCAATGGCAGAAGCATTATATGGAATTCCTAATGAATTAATAGAAAAAGCAAAGAAAAAAATTCCTCATGATTTTAGCAGTTTATTAGATAAAGGGTATTCTAAAGTTTTAAAGAAACAACAATAGTTGTTATCCTTTTGCCTTAGAATACCAGTTACATTTATGTTTGAACCTATTTAAGTGGTGAATGTGTTGATAAAGTTGGTAGAAAGTAAAATTGATATTTATAATGGATTATTTAATATTACAATAAAATTTTTGAAATAAAATGAAATAGGTGACTAATTATGAATTATGAATTGAAAGAATTATCTTTAGATTTACTAAATAAAGAATTGTACGATATGTATCAAGATATTCCTGATGGCGATAATGAGCAAACTAATGATGCTTATGGACTAAATGAAATAAAATTTAAAGAATATATAATTAAACAAATTAATAGAAAAAATAATAAGGTATCTTTGGAGGATACACCTACAATAACATATATAATGTATGTAAATAATAGACCAGTTGGATTTATTTGCTTAAGAACTGAGATAGATGACAATTGGAAGAAATGGTCGGGTAATTTTTATTATCAAGTAAGATTATCAGAAAGAAGGAAAGGTTATGCAACTAAGATGCTAGAGTTAGGATTAATAAAACTTAAAGAACTAGGATTTGATGTTGTGTATGGGCAATCTTCAAAGGTTAATATTGGAAGTGCCAAAACAATCGAAAATAATAATGGGATATTAATTAGAGAAGAAAAAGGAATAAGATATTATAAAATTGATATCAATAAATAATAAATATATCTAAGTTAAAAGATTACTTGTATTAGAAAAATTATATAAATATTAAAATTAAAATATAATGTTGGTTATTACGAATATTATTATAATGATGTTATATAGATTTAAATTAATACATGTCAATAAAAAAACTCAAAAAAATTTCCAAAACTTTTACTTGTAAATGTTAAATTAATATTATATACTATGTAAATAGTGAAGGGGTATTATATAAAAAAATAAATATTTTATGGGGGGAAAAATGAAAAACGATAAATCTTTAATAGAAAAAATTAATCAAATACAAAAATATTACGAAGATAAAGGTAATTTATTAATAATGGGATTGAATGACTTACAATGTAGTAATTCTAATTGCCTTAATAAGTCACTTTTTAATTATTTAACTAAAACTTTAACTACTAAAGAATTAAAACCAACGGTTATTGATGCTTTCTCTTTGTTATTTAACAAAACAGAACATATTGATTATTTCTTAGAAAATAATATAAGTATTGGCGATATTAAAAATTTAAAAATATATGGAAAAATTAATGATAAGGGAAGATTAACTAAAGCTAGAAATTCTTTATGGCATGATAAAACTAATTCTAGTGACGATAACAAGAAAATAGCAACTTGTTTAAACGAAGCTCACAGTCCAGTTGTAATTTATTCGAGTGGTGTCAGTGATTTAATGCGTAATTGTGGTAATAATCAATATAAAATTTTAAAAGATTATAAAAAAAGAAATACTAATCCCAATTACTTCTACACTTTAGGGCAAGCTTTAGAAGAAGCTACCTTAAATGATGTTATTGATAAAATAGATAAAAATTTTGAAAATATTTTAAGTATTAATGAGATGGCAGATATATATGTATTGGGAACTTATTTTCCTAAAGTTTTTGAAAGAGAAGGAATTGATATTTTTAGCAATTTAGTCTTTAAATACAATGATAGATTAGATACATTATGTAAAAAATATAATATAACTTTTATCAATATGAAACAGATTGAAGATTTTTATAGTAAAAGTGGCAAAGCTTTCCATCTTAATAAAAATGGTATTACTGAATTAACTAGTGAAATAGTAAATTTAATTTATCAAAAAAGATGTGTTTTTGATGAGGGTATAAACTATAACAACAATGATAATGAAAACAGCTTTGAAGTTACCAATTTAGGACTTAAAGGAGTTATTTCTTCTATCGAAAAAGATTACGAAAAAGCTCTTAATAAAGCAATCAGTTCAACTGGTTATTTACAATGCCACAATTTAAATATTGCTCATGAGCATTATTTAGAAAAAGAGGCTTTAACAAAAACTTTAGTTAAGAAAACTAAAAATAAATAATAATATCCTTTTATCCATTAAATAATTATTAAAGTAAAAGTAAAAATCCATTTTAGGTGGATTTTTTAATTATACAATTAATAAATTATCATTATAAAAGTCATAACTTCCATAAAAATTACTTTTATTCCAAAGGTTAACATTTATCAAATAAAATTTAATTTACTTTAATATGAATAAGTGATATATTTATAATATAGGAAAATATATGTAGGTGGATAAAATGAATGATGAAAAAAAGAATATAAGGGAAGAAGTAGAAGAAGAAAATAACGATTTAAATAAAAGAATAAACAGATTATATGGAATTACTACCGAGGAAGAAGAAAAACCGGAAGTTGTTTATAATCCTGAGGAAGTTCAATCGATTAGAAAAAAATTGATGATCCTTTTAATAATTATATGCGTTTTTGGTATTTTCTTTATTTACATTTTAATTAATCCATTACATCTTGGTAGTAAAAAAGTTGTTAATAACGATACTTCTCAAGAAGAAAATAATACGGAAGAGGATAATTCTCAAGAAGAAATTCCTATTGGTGAAGTAGATATTTCTAATGATTTAGTTGTTAAATTGAATAGCATTTTATCTTTTTCATTAATTGATTTCTATAATATCGATACGTTTGGTTTGTATAATAACGATGTATCTTCTATTAATGATTTACCTAACGATTTAAAAATATATTTTGTAGGTAAAGACGACTCCTTTAAAGAATTAATGGACGAAATTGATTTGGATAATTATATTGCTTCAGGTTGTAATTCAGCTAAGATAAAGTTAAATAAAGATAAATGGGAAAAAGTTGTAACTACCTCTTTAGGACCAAATGTAGTATTAGCTGACGGTTCTTATAAATTATTGTACTTTACGAAAAATTATGAATACAAAAACTTAACTATCGATAAAGCTAGTGACAGTTATACGTTAAGTTGTAGCGATATAAATAGCAATAGTCAAGATTTAACTAAATATCTTCAACAAAAACTTGAAAAAGCCGAAAAGACAGAAACAGGAATTGATATTTATCAAAGAGTAGTTTTTATTCGTAAAGATGGTGTCTATAAAGATCCTAATTTTAAAGAATTAATAACTAATGATATAAATACTACATACAATGATTATATAAATAGTGGTACTTTATATAAATATACTTTTACAGCTCTAGAAGAAGGTAATTATTATTTGACGAATATTGCCAAAGTTAAGGAAGACGTATAGTCTTTTTTAATTTTTTTCTTAATAATTTTAATGATGTGTTATAATAAAGAATAGGTGATGAAAAGATGAATATATTAAAAAAAGATAATACTCTTAATCCATCGGAAAAAAAGATAATTGATAATTTAAGGGGATTAGCAATAGATATAATCGATAATGCTAAAAGTGGACACCCTGGAATTGCTTTAGGTTCAGCACCGATTTTATATTCTTTATATGCTTATCACTTAAGATTTTCTGTGGATAATGACAAATGGATTAATAGAGATCGTTTTGTTTTATCAGCAGGACATGGTTCCGCACTTTTATATGCTATATTGTATATGGCGGGATTTAATATCAGTTTAGATGACTTAAAACAGTTTAGGAAAATTAATTCAATTACACCAGGGCATCCTGAATACTTAGTAACGCCAGGTGTCGATATGTCAACCGGACCTTTGGGGCAGGGAATTGCTAGTGCTGTTGGTATGGCTATTGGAGAAGAATACTTGGAAAGTTATTTTGGTAACGAAATAATAAACAATTATACTTATGTCTTATGTGGTGACGGAGACTTAATGGAAGGAGTTAGTTACGAAGCTTGTTCTATTGCTGGTAAATTAGGATTAAATAAATTAATTGTTTTATATGATTCTAACGATGTCACTTTGGATGGCGAGTTATCTTCTTCTTCTAGTGAAAATATTAAAATGCGTTTTGAAGCAATGAATTGGAACTATCTTTTAGTCCAAGATGGCGAAGATGTTCACAGTATTAACGAAGCGATTACTAAAGCTAAAAATAGCGATAAACCAACATTAATTGAAATAAAGACCATTATTGGTAGACTTTCTAAATATCAAGGTACTTCTCAAGTTCATGGTAAACCTTTAGAAGAAGACGATATTTTAAATATTAAAAATAAGTTAAATTTAAGAGAAGCTCCATTTGCTGTTTCTAATGATGCACTTATGAATTTCCGTGAAATAATCGATAATCGTTGTTCCCAATTGTATAGTAATTGGTGTAGTGAAGTAGATAAATTGAATGATGACTTAAAAAAAGAATTAGAGGATTTATCTAATATTACTAATCCCGTTAAAGTAAAAGATATATATTATGAAATACCAGAA
>CANQYA010000071.1 GCA_947627965.1 uncultured Bacilli bacterium | reverse complement strand
GTTTATTTAGTAAATTTTCCTAATAAAAAGAATTATTATATGAGTTATTTTACCAAATTTGGTTCGATTAATACTAGTTTTATACCTAATGGAGAAAAAGATTTTATCAAAGTACCAGACGGTACGGCTCACTTTTTAGAGCATAAAATGTTTGAACAAGAAAATGGTGATACACCTTTTGAATTTTATTCTAAAAATGGAAGTAGTTGTAATGCTTCGACTGGTTTTAAAGTTACTAATTATATTGTCTATGGAACTAATGAATTAGAAAAAAATTTAACATACTTAATCAATTACCTTAATAGTCCTTATTTTACAGATGAAAATGTCGAAAAAGAAAAGGGAATTATTGGTGAAGAAATAAAAATGTATGACGATAGTCCCGAGTGGACTTTGACTAAAGAAGTAGAAAAAGCAATATTTAAGAACCACCCAATTAGAAATGATATTGCGGGAAGTGTTGAAACTATTGCTACTATTACTAAAGAACATTTATATTCTTGCTATAATACTTTTTATCAACCTAGTAATATGGGATTAGTAGTTGGTGGAGATTTTGACCCTAATAAAATAATGAAACTTATAAAAAATAATCCTTTATTAAAAAATAAAAAGAAAATGCCTCTACCTATTATTAAAGAAATAGAGGAACCTTTAGAAGTTAATAGTAAATTAATAGAAAAAGAACGACATAACGTCGTTGTTCCTAAAGCAGGTTTTTCGATTAAATTATCCTTAAAAAAGATAAAAGATGTTTATACATATAATTTATATGTAGGAATGATTTTAAATATTATTTTTGGTACATCTTCATCTTTTCGTGAGAAAATGATGCGTGAAAACAAAATGAATTCTTTAATGTTTGATCGTATGCATGTAGGAGAATTTTTAATTATAACTTTTTGGATAGAAAGTAATGTACCTAAAGAATTAATCCAAAATATAATTGAAGAATTTAATAATTACGAAATTACTAGTGAAGAAATGGAACGTTGTAAAAAAGTTTGGATTTCTTCAGAAGTAATTATGACCGATAATGTCGAATTGACTGTCGACAATATAATTAACGATATTATCGAATATGATAAAGTTATTTATGATAGAGTACCATTAATTAGAAAAATGAATATAGAAACATTACAAAAAATAAAAAAAGATTTATCTTTTACTAATAACTCGATTGTTATTTTGTCCAAAGAAACTCTTTAGCATCTCTTTTAGAGATGTTTTTAATTTAAAACTTTATTTCTTTGAAAAAATATTATATAATAATTAAACAAAGGAGAATGAATATGGACGAGTCATTAGATAGGAAAAATCTAATTGTTATGAAGTTATTACATTATTTTATTACTAATAAAAATTATAATCCTATTATTCTACAGGGTGCCGAAAATGAAATTTGGTTAGAGAATTTAGAAAGTGATTATAAAGTTATTAGAATAGTATCTAATCATATTCATAATGAAGAACAGTTGGATTTTGATTTATATAAAGCAAGACATGTTTTAAAGAAAATAAAGAAAAAAACTTTTTCTTTAAAAATGAATGCCTTAACAGTATATACTGATTTAGGAGATAATGTCGAATTAAAAGAAACAGGGGATATCGATTGTATTTATTTATATGATGAAAAAGATATTAATAAATATGATTTTTTATATCAATATTTTCCTGATATTAATAATAAATTAAAGTTTTCTGAGGAAGGATTGCAATTATTTATAAAAATAACTAACGACATTAATAATAAAAATAAAGAAGACGCTATGAAAGCAGAAAGAGTTTTTAAACCTAAAAAAAGTGTTGTTACTGCGATATTAGTTTTTATTAATATTATTATTTATGCTTTTATGGCTTTATCTGGTCAATATGAAAATATATTTAATAAATATGCTTTATATGGACCATACGTAGTTAATTATCATGAATATTACCGTTTAATTACTGGGGCTTTTCTTCATGCCAATATTATTCATTTATTATTTAATTGTTATGCATTATATGTAATTGGTAGTCAAATAGAAAGTTTTATGGGACGAGTAAAATATATCGTTATATATTTTATTAGTATTATTACTTCTAGTTTACTATCAATAGTATTAAATAATAATACAGCTAGTATTGGTGCGAGTGGTGCTATCTTTGGACTTATGGGTTCATTATTATATTTTGGATACCATTATCGTGTTTATTTAGGAAGTGTTTTAAGAAGTCAAATAATACCTTTAATTGTTATCAATCTAATAATAGGGTTTGTAACACCAGGAATTGATAACTTTGCCCATATAGGAGGACTTGTGGGAGGAGTTTTAGCTACAGTAGGAGTAGGAGTTAAATATAAGAGTACAAAATTTGAAATGATCAATGGTTTTATCGTTTTAATTCTTTTAATTGCTTTCTTATTATTTATGGCTTTTAATTATATTAGTTGATTAGTTATAAATTTTTTGATAAAATTAATTTATGAATGATAGGTGATAATATGGATATTGATAAGACCAATTTATATTCGCTAGAAGAATTTGAGGAAAATCTTGTAAAAGATACTATTAAAGATGTTTATAATGCTTTAGAAGAAAGAGGATATAATCCTGTAAATCAATTAGTTGGTTATTTAATGAGTGGCGATCCAGGTTATATTTCGTCTCATAATGACGCTCGAAAAAAGATAACTAAAATTGATCGTAATAAAATTATTGAAGTTATTTTAAGGAGCTATTTAGAAAAATAATAATGCGTTATTTAGGATTAGATTTAGGAAGTAAAACCTTAGGTATTGCTATTAGTGATACGACCGGTTTAATAGCAACATCTTATAAAATAATTAGACATAATGAAGAGTATAAACGTCTGATAAATGATGTTGAAAAAATAGTTTTAGAAAATAATATCGGCGAAATAGTTTTGGGATTTCCTAAAAATATGAATAATACCATTGGTCCTAAAGGAGAATTATCACTAAAATTCAAGGAAGAATTAGAACAAAAAATACAAATACCTGTTCATTTAATAGATGAAAGATTAACGACAAAACAAGCTAATGATTTATTAATTTCTAATGATACAAGTAGAAAAAAAAGAAAAAAAGTAGTTGATAGTATAGCAGCTACAATCATTTTACAATCATTTTTAGATAGGAGGAATAAAAATGGAAAATAATAATACGTTTAAAGTAATTAATGACGAAGGAAAAGAAATACAATGTGATATTTTATTTACTTTTGATTCAGAAGAAACTAAAAAAAGTTACATAGTTTATACTGACAATAGTAAAGATAGTGAAGGTAATATTCAAGTATATGCTTCTATTTATGATCCTAAACAAGAAAATCCTCGTTTAGAACCAATCGAAACTGATCAAGAATGGAAAATAATAGAAACTATTTTAAATACTTTACAAGAAGAAATAAAAAAGAAAACAAATTCTACAGAAGTAAAGGAAAGTGAAAATAACGAGCAATAATGCTCGTTATTTGATTGAGGTAGTTATGAAATATTTTAGAAATACAGCTTTAATACTTTTAATTGTTTTATCTATTACTATAATTATTTTCGGGGTAATGTTTAATATTAACCTTTCACCTATTAATAAACAAGATAAAGAAAAAATAATTGTTGTTATTCCATCCCAAGCATCAACTAAAAAAATAGGGGAACTATTAAAAGAAGATGGACTAATTCGCAGTACTAATTTCTTTTATTTCTATACAAGACTATATAAAATAAATAATTTAAAAGCATCTACTTATGAATTAAGTAAAAGTATGAGTTTAGAAGAAATAATTGAGGTATTACAAAAAGGTAATAGTTATAACCCTGATAGTGTATCAATTACTTTTAATGAAGGAATTAATATGCGAGAAGTTGCTAATATTATTGAAAAAAAGACGGATAATACTAAAGAAGATGTGTTTAAGAAATTACAAGATAAAGATTACTTAAATAAACTTATAAATAAATATTGGTTTTTAAATGATGTTATTTTAACTGACGGAATATATTATCCTTTAGAGGGATATTTATATCCTGATACTTATTTCTTACAAAATAAAGAAGCAAGTGTTGAAGATATATTTAAGTTAATGTTAGATCAAATGGATAAAAAGTTAACTTCTATAAGAGCTGATATAGAAAAGAAAGATATTTCTGTCCATGAACTTTTGACTTTAGCGTCAATAATTGAATTAGAAGGTGTTACTTCTCAAGATCGTAAAGACATATCAAGTGTATTTCATAATAGATTAAGTATTAATATGAGTTTAGGTAGTGATGTTACAACTTATTATGCTTTTAAAATAAATATGAGTGAAAGAAATCTTACTGATAAAGAAATAAATACATATAATCCATATAATACTAGAGGTCCACAAATGGAAGGTAAATTGCCTATAGGTCCAGTATCTATACCATCATTTGAAAGTATTGATTCAGCGTTAAATCCTAGTGATACAGATTATTTATACTTTGTAGCAGATAAAAATAGAAAAGTATATTTTACTAAAACATATAAAGAACATAATGATAAAATAAATGAATTAAAAGCAAAAGGAGTTTGGTTAGAATGGTAGAGGTACATGCAAAAATTAAAGAAATGAAGAACTATGCTAAAGAAAATAATGTACCAATTATGATGGACGAAGGAATTAATTTCTTAACTAATTTCATAATAAAACATAAAACCAAAAATATATTAGAAATAGGAACAGCTATAGGATATTCAGCTATTATGATGGCTATAGCTAGTCCTACTGTAACTATTACTTCGATAGAAAAAGATCACGAAAGATATTTAGAAGCAGTAAAAAATATAAAAGAATTAGGTTTAGAGAATAGAATTACTTTATTATATAAAGATGCTTTAGGGGTAGAATTAGACGAATTATTTGATATGATTTTTATTGATGGAGCAAAAGCTAAAGATTTAGCTTTCTTTGAAAAGTTTTCTAAAAATTTAACAGAAAATGGTTATATTATAACGGATAATATTAATTTTCATGGATATATTGCGAAAGATGAAAAAGAAATAAAAAGTAAAAACTTAAGAGGACTTGTAAAGAAGATAAAGTTATATATTGATTACTTAAAAGAAAATAAAGATTTTAAAACAATTTTTTATGATGCGGGAGACGGTATAGCAGTAAGTACAAAAGTTTAAGAATAATATTTTTATTTAGGTATGTTAAGATTTTTTTAAAATGTCACCTTTTGCATTTGCTACGCAAATAAGTTAGTAACAAAT
>CANQYA010000070.1 GCA_947627965.1 uncultured Bacilli bacterium | reverse complement strand
GGATTCGAACCCTAGACCCACTGATTAAGAGTCAGTTGCTCTACCAACTGAGCTAACAGCCCATAAAATCAATCTACTTGTTAAGTATATCATAATAATCTAAAAAAATAAACAAGAAATTTTTAAACTTATATTTTCTTTAATTATAAGTAGTAATATTGTTATTATATATGTTAGAATATAGGTATATATCAAGAAAAGATGTGATATTTTGAAAAGTAATAATCAATATGTTGTCGAAGTTAATAATGTTTCTAAAAATTTTAAATTAGTTTTTGATAAACCAGCTACTTTAAAAGAAAGACTTATTAACTTTAAATCCAGTAAAAAAAGGTATTTAGAAGTTTTAAAAAATATTGATTTTAAAGTAAAAAGCGGTGAAGTTGTTGCTATTATCGGTAATAATGGTTCTGGTAAATCTACTCTTTTAAAAATTATATCTAAGATTATTTATCCTAATGAAGGAAAAATAATTACTCGTGGTAAAGTCGTATCTTTATTAGAATTAGGAGCTGGATTTCACCCTGATTTTACAGGAAGAGAAAATATTTATTTTAATGCTTCTATCTTCGGTCTATCTAAAAATGAAATTGATAAAAGAGTTGAAAAAATAATTGCTTTTTCCGAATTAGAAAATTTTATTGATTACCCCGTTAGGACTTATTCTTCGGGAATGCATATGCGTCTTGCTTTTTCGATTGCTATTCATATTGACGCTGATATATTATTATTTGACGAAATTTTAGCTGTTGGTGACCAAAGTTTTCAACAAAAATGCTTTGATAAAATTAAAGAAATTAAAGATGATAAAAAAACTATTTTAATCGTTACCCATAATTTAGATGCGGTTAATAATATATGTAATCGTGCCATATGGTTAGATCATGGCATAATAAAAGAAGATGGAAAAAGTAAAAAAGTTGTTAATGATTATTTGAAAGAGTGTGATATTCATGATTAAAAATTTATATACTTATCGTGAATTATTGAGAAATAATATCAAAAAAGAAATAAGAGGTAGATATAAAGGTTCTATTTTAGGAATATTATGGTCTTTTATTAATCCCTTACTACAAACTTTAATATATGCTTTTATCTTTCCTTTAATTTTACAAAATGTCCAAGATAATTATGTTGCCTTTTTAATTATAGGAGTTTTTACTTGGTATTTTTTTGCTAATACTATAGCTAATGGTAACCGTATTATTATAAATAATGCTAATATAATTAATAAAATCTATTTCCCAAGAGAAATATTACCTATTTCGTCAGTAACAAGTGGACTTGTTAATTATTTAATTTCTTTTCCTATTATTTTAATTTTTCTTTTATTTAGTAAAATAGGTTTTAGTATCTATATCTTATTAGTACCTTTAATAATTTTAATTGAATACATTTTAACTTTAGGAATAATTTTTATTACATCTAGTATTACTGTCTATATAAGAGATTTTGAATTTATTGTTAATTTTTTTATTAATTTATTATTCTATGCTACACCTATTCTTTATGCGGTAAATGATATTCCTAGTAAGTGGCAATGGTTAATTAAGTTAAATCCTATTACTAGTATAATTAATAGTTTAAGAGATATTCTTTTATATCATAATTGTCCTAATATTTTATCGTTATTACTGGCATTAATAAGTAGTTTAGTAATATTAATTATTGGCATATTTATTTTTAGAAAATTAGAAAAAAGGTTTTCTGAAGAATTATAAAAACAACTTCCGTAACTTGAAAGTTGTTTTTTCTTTTATATATTTTCTTCTCTTATCGCATCAATTATATTTTCATGTTTTATTTTACTAGTCGCATACATCATTGTTATAAAGGTAATAGCAAATACTCCTAAGATGCATATAATTAAAGGTTTTACTACTATATACATTTTAAAGGATACGATATTATTAAAGGCTCTTAACAATAAATACATTACTACAAAAGATATAGGTATACCAATTATTAAAGCTTTTAAGCCATATAGTAAACTTTCATATCTTATCATTTTATTAAAATCTTTAGGTGATAAACCGATACTACGTAAAACCGAGAATTCTTTTCTTCTTAAAGCAATCGATGTATTAATTGTATTAAAGACACTCGTTACTCCTATTAAAGTAACTAAAGTGATAAATCCATACAATAGAATACCTATAAAGAGAATAGTATTTCTTTCTTCTTGTTCGTCCACAGTAGCGTTATATAAAGTTACACCACTACTATTATCGTAGTCTTTAATATCTAAAGCTTTTTTAATATCTTCTTCGGCTTTAATACTGTCATTAGCTTTAACGAAAACACGAGGTATTACTTCTTGATAATATTCACCTTGATAAGTAACTTTAGGAAATAAGTTTTCTATTTTAGAATACATAGTCTCGGAAATAATAAAGTTATGTTGAACATTAATAAGTTCAGGACTTTTATCTACATAAGTAATTGGTAGAATTACTTTATTATCTTGATATTTATTATCGTTTATGGCAACACTTCGATATTCATAACTTCTAAAAGTAAAGGTTAAATTCTGATACGTTGGATCATACCAATCTCCTTCATATACTTTAGATGTTTTTTTATCGTGATAATTATATTTATTAGGGAAAATTAATCTTATTTCGCTTCCATCATACTTTTTAGGATCTAGTTTTAATTCTTTAATATAGTCCATATATTCTTCATCATTTAATATAATAAAGCCCCAACTATTTTCGCGATATGTTTCTTCATCTTCTTTAATATCGACAGAACTTAAATATTTATAATAATCTTTACTAAAATGTTCTTCATTAATAATCGTTCTTATTGACATATGTGTATCAATATCATTAGAGAATAAATTACGATAATAATAAGAACCAATCTTATCAACAGAACTAACTTCTTTTAATTTAGATATTACTTCTTCGTATTTACTATTGTCTGTCTCTTGATTATTATAATCAAAATCAATGGCAATATCATAATCAGAAACTTGATATATATCACTGGTACTACGCATACCATATTCTAAGAAAGCACTAAAGGATAGGAATAAAACAATACTTACAACTAGACTTAAGACTGTAATACGATATTTCTTTTTATTTCTTTTCATATTTTTGTAAGCTAGTTCTCCTTCAATACCAAACACTTTTCTTACCCATTTAGAAGTTTTAACACTTTTATTTTTTATTTTAATATCGTCATTTTGTCTTATTGCTTCAATAGGTGAAATTTTACTAGCTCTTTTTGCAGGAATAAAAGCTGAAATAATAATCGTTAACATCATATAAATAATTGGTAAAATTATATAAAGAGGTCTAACAATTAAACTTATTTTAGGATCCATTAAAGGGAATAATATATTTACAATTTTTACTACTACCCAAATACCAAAGATACCTGATAATACTCCTATAGGAATACCAATAATAGAAACGATAAAAGCTTCATAAAAAACCGTTTTTCTCAATTGTCTTTTTGTAGCACCAATACTAGAGAATAATCCAAATTGTTTTTTTCTTTCCATAACTGATATAGCAAAGGAATTATATATAACAATCGCACAGCCTACCATGATTAGAGTTAAAACAATGATAACGACACTGATAACGGTATTGTTAACTGATTCATAATTAGATTCACCGTAGTATGCCAAAAGGGAATTGTTATAGTCAACATTTGGATAATAATATTCTCCAAAGTCGTCTTTCTCTTTATTTATACCCATTGCTGTTAATATCTTTTCTGTTTTCTTAGTTACGTTAGATACTCTTTTATAAGTTATAAAAACATTGACATTATCTTTTATTTCATCTTGGCGAGTAATAATAGTATAACCAGGACATGAATAAGGTTCGTCATTTCTTCTTGCTATTATACCTACTATTGTATATTCTTTTTGATACTTAGGAATTAACTCTTCTTCTTCAGAATAAAGAGAAAATTGATCTAATATTTCGCTATCTAAATACCTAGAACCTATTTCTAAGTTTAATTTATCCCCTACTTTTAATTTAACTTCACCATTACTAATGATATGGGAACTTATAACTACTTCGTCACTATTTTTAGGTAATCTTCCTTCTAATAATTCACTTGTTTTAAGATAATTATCGTCACCACTTTTTATATAAAGATATGGTTTATAATTGTTCTTACTTCCTTCTAATAAAGCATACCCTACTTCGCTATACTCTGAATACTCTAAAATATCAGTATTATGGATAATATATTTTAAATTACTAGGACTTACATCTTTTATTTGGACGTGATAACTACCAACCCTACTAATGGTTCCATTAATCATATAACCGATAAAAGTTGATGCGATAGTACCAATACCTACCATTAAAGCCGTTGATAATATGATACCAATAATAGTAACAATAGTTCTTTTTTTATTCATTTTTAAATGTTTTATCGTTAATTTATTTAAGATATTCATACTATGCTACCTTCTCATCACTAATTATTTTTCCGTCGTCAATAGTAATAATACGGGAAGCATTTAAAGCTAAGTTATGATCATGGGTAATCATAATAATAGTTTGGTTATACTTTTGATTAGATATTTTTAATAATTCCACTATTTCTTGACCTGATTTAGAGTCTAAGTTACCTGTTGGTTCATCAGCTAATAAAAGCGATGGGTGGTTCATTAAGGCTCTGGCAATAGATACTCTTTGTTGTTGTCCACCTGATAATTCGTTGGGTAAATGGTTAACTCTTTCGTCTAAATCCAAAGTTTCGATTAATTCGTCTAAATAATCGTCATCTACTTTTTTATTATCTAATAAAATAGGTAAAGTAATATTTTCTTTGACATTAAGAATAGGAATTAAATTATAAAATTGATAGATAAGCCCTACTTGTCTTCTACGAAATACAGCTAGACTTTCTTCGTTAAGATTATAAATGTCTTCCCCATCGACATAAACCTTACCCTTAGTAGGTCTATCTACTCCTCCTAAAATATGTAAAAGAGTACTTTTGCCACTTCCACTAGCACCCACTACCGCCACAAACTCACCTCGTTCTACGGTAAAGCTTACGTCGTCCAAAGCTTTTACTAGAGTTGCATCTTTTCCATAATATTTACTTAAATGTTCTACTTTTAAAATTTCCATTTTCTCACCTCACGATAACCATTTTACTAAATAATTATTACAATCAAGTGACAAATACTATTACATTTTAGTCACTATATGATATTTTTATAAAACTTTATTTTAAAAGTAGTTCCTTTTCCTACTTCACTATCGACAGTAATATCTC
>CANQYA010000069.1 GCA_947627965.1 uncultured Bacilli bacterium | reverse complement strand
GTCATAGGATTGCCCATGGAGGTATAAATTATAAAGAATCAGTTATGATTACTAATAAAGTAGCTCAAGATATCTTAAAATTAGGTGATCTAGCACCACTACATAATCCTGCTCATTATCTTGGTATTAAAGCTTTTCAAGAAGTTTTACCTAAAACACCAATGGTAGTTGTCTTTGATACAGCTTTTCACCAACCAATGAAAATGGAAAATTATTTATATGCTTTACCTTATGAATGGTATACTAAGTATGGTGTTAGAAAGTATGGTTTCCATGGTACAAGTCATCGTTATATTACTAAGCGAATTAGTGAAGAATTACAAAGAGATGATTTAAAGATTATCAGTTGTCATTTAGGTAATGGGGGTAGTGTTACAGCTATAAAAGACGGTAAATGTGTCGATACTTCAATGGGATTTACTCCTCTTGCTGGTATTGTTATGGGTACTCGTTGTGGTGATATCGATGCATCTATTATTCCATATATTATGGAAAAAGAAGGAAAAAGTGCGGGTGAAATATTAGACGACTTTAATAAAAGGTCAGGATTACTTGGTATAAGTGGTGTAAGTAGTGACTCAAGAGACATAGAAAATGGAGCTCGTGAAGGTAATGAGCGTTGTATTTTAGCTCAAGAAATGTATGTTAATTCCGTTGTCAAATATATTGCTCAATACTATGTCGAATTAGGTGGCGTTGACGTTATTTGCTTTACAGCAGGAATTGGTGAGAACAGTCCTGAAACAAGAAGAAAAATTATTGAAAAATTAGCTGTTTTAGGAATAAAAATAGATCTTGAAAGAAACAATGTAAGAGGACAAGTTGCTAAGATAAGTAGTGATGATTCTAGTAGTTTAGTATATGTAATACCAACTGACGAAGAATTGATGATTGCCATGGATACATTAGAAATAATAAATAGATAGGAAATATATGTTAAAAGAAATTTATAAAATAATAAAAAAATATAATACCGTTGTCATTGCTAGACATATAGGAGTAGATCCTGATGCTTTAGCTAGCCAACTAGCTTTAAGAGAAGCTATTAAAAAGACTTTTCCTTCCAAAAATGTTTATGCCGTAGGAACAGGTAGTAATAAATTTAATTATTTTGCTAAATTAGATAAAGTAGAAGAATGGCAAAATGCTCTTTTAATTGTTGTCGATACACCTGATAAAAAAAGAATTGATATTAGTAACTTAGATAATTTTAGTTATTGTATAAAAATCGATCATCATCCTTATATAGAAACTTTTGGTGATTTAGAATACATTGACGATACTGCTAGCAGTGCTAGTGAATTAGTTTATCGTTTAATAACAGCTACTCCTTTAGTATTAGATAAAGAAGTAGCCGAAATAATCTTTTTAGGAATTGTATCGGATACTAATAGATTTTTATTTAATTCCAATGCTAAAACGTTTGCATCTATTACTAAATTATTAGAAGAATTTGATTTAGATTTACCACAATTATATAGTAATATTTTTATGCGACCTCTTAATGAAGTTAGATTACAAGGTTATATTGCTTTAAATATGAATGTTAGTGAAAACGGGTTAGGTAGTATTAAAATAACTAACGATGTTATGACTAAATTTGGTGTCGATGTCGGTTCAGCTGGTAATTTAATTAATAATTTCAATTATATTGAAGAAGTTATTGTTTGGGTAACTGTTTCCGAAGATGTTAAAAATAATTTATTAAAAATTAACATTCGTTCACGAGGTCCAGTAATTAATCATATTGCCGAAAAATATAATGGTGGAGGACATCGCTTAGCAAGTGGTGCGAAAGTAAGTAGTATGGCAGAAGCCGATGCTCTTATTAATGAATTAGACGAAGCTTGTAAAAATTATATTGAAAAAATGGGTGGTAAAAATGAAAATTAATAAAGTTGATTTATTTGTAAGTGCCGTAAGAAGAAGTCAATATCCAACTGATAAAAAACCAGAATTTTTATTAGTAGGAAGAAGTAACGTTGGTAAAAGTAGTTTTATTAATACTCTTGTCAATATAAGAAATATGGCAAGAGTATCTGCGACACCAGGTAAAACACAGACTTTAAATTTCTATAACGTTAACGATAGTTTCTACTTAGTAGATGTACCAGGATACGGTTATGCTTTAACAAGTAAAGAACAACAAAAAAAATTTGGTTTAATGATTGAGGAATATTTGGAAAAACGTACAGAATTAAAAAGAGTTTTTATGTTAATTGACTTTAGACATAAACCTACGGAAGACGATTTATTGATGTATAACTTTTTAAAATATTACCATATTCCAGCTACTATCGTCTTAACTAAAGCTGATAAAGTTCCTTCTAGTAAAAAAGATGCGAACTACAAAACGATAAAAGATAGTTTTGATTTAGTAGTAGGAGACGATTTAGTATTATTTTCAAGTGTTACTAAATTAGGACGTGACGAAATATTAAAAACAATTGAAAACTTGACGATAGATATTGTTTAAATAACCATTTGGTTATTTTTTTTACCCACTTTTAACAAATTACATAAGATAAGATAGGTGGTAAAATGAAGTTAGAATATCTTGATTACGATTATTATAAAGTATTTATAAATAGTTCCTATATAAAAAAAGTAAATATTAATAATAAAGAAGAATTAGCTAAATATGTTAAATTAGTTATTCTTAAACTAAGAAAATTATATGGACTTATTCTAGAAGGTTTTTATGAAGTACATTTCTATAATATAAAGTATATTGGTATTATTTTAGAATTAAAAAATATTGATACTTATATTAGTAAAACAATTGATTTACAAATAATTATTCATAATGACGAAAAGTATTATTTAAAAACAAATAATTATGAAATAGCTAAGAAATTTAAAAAAATTAATTACTATGATAATTATTTTTATTTAGATGTAGATAATCTTACTAAAAGTAATTTTATTAGTTTAATCGAAAATAGCGAAATAGTTAACGAAAGTTATATTGATAACATTAAATATAAGTGGAATAATTTGACTTTTTAAGGGGTATATGCTATAATTACCACTGTTTAAGGGGGTTATTATATGTGTTTAGTAAATACTATTGTTATAGAAAATAATAAAGATAATCCACGTTTAATTATTGCTGATGAAAGGCATTTTTTAAAAGGGATTGAATTAGTAAAGAAAGATAATAGTTATAATGATAAATTGATTGGTGTAAACGATAAATTAGAGTTACCTAGTTCTTATTTTATTAAGAATGATAGTTATAATGGTAAAAAGTTAGATAATCGTCTTTTTGCTTTTGGTAAAACTTTTAATATTTCAGAAGTTAATATACGTTTAATCGCTTCTCTTTCTTTAGAAGGATATTGTAAAGTATTAAGAAAATATATTAGTTATCAAGCTTTTATGGGGGATGAAGATAAAGATTATTTTTTAGTAAGAAATACAGTTACTAATCAATTAATAAAAATGATGGATAAAGGTATATATGGAAGATAATATATCTTTTTTTCAAAAGGAAGTGATAAAATGAAAATTCCTGTAGTAGCTTTAGTAGGGCGACCTAATGTTGGTAAAAGTACTTTATTTAATAAAATAGTAGGTAAGAAAATATCTATTATTGAAGATACACCTGGTGTTACTAGAGATAGGATTTATAGTGATGCTGTGTATAAAGATATTAAATTTAATATTATTGATACCGGTGGGATAGATGCTTCTTTAGAGAAGTTTAATGACGAGATAAAGATACAAGCTGAAATTGCTATTAAAGAAGCTGATGTCGTTATTTTTATTGTCGATGGTAAAGAAGGAATAACAGCTAATGATTTAGTAGTAAGAGATATCCTAAGACGTAGTAATAAAAGAATAATTGTTGCTATCAATAAAATTGATAACAAACAATCTAATAATTATCTTTATGATTTTTATGAGTTAGGATTTGATACTTATATTCCTATTAGTAGTGAACATGGTACTGGTTTTATTGAACTTATGGACGAAGTTACTAAAGATTTTACCAATAAAGAAGAAAAAGAAGATAATCGTTTAAAAATATCTATTATAGGGCGACCTAATGTTGGTAAAAGTAGTTTAGTTAATGCTTTATTAAATGAAGAAAGAGTAATAGTAAGTGACGTAGCAGGTACTACTAGAGATGCGATCGACAGTGTCTTAACTTATAATAAAGAAGAATTTGTTATTATTGATACAGCTGGTATGCGTAAAAAAGGTAAAGTATATGAAAATATAGAGAAATATAGTTTATTAAGAAGTATGAAAGCTATCGATAGAAGTGATATATGTCTATTAGTTATTAATGCTGAAGAAGGTATTATTGAACACGATAAACATATAGCAGGTTATGTCTTAGAAAAAGGTAAAGGATTAATACTTATTGTTAATAAATGGGATTTAGTTGAGAAAGAAAAAACAACTAATGATTACTTAAAACTAATACGTAATGAGTTCCAATTCTTATCCTATGTACCAGTTATATTTACTTCAGCTCTTACTAAGAAAAAAATTCATAATATTATGCCCGAAGTATTAAAAGTAAGTGAAAATATTAAAAGGGAAATAAAAACAAGTATATTAAACGATATAATAGGAGATGCTTATTTATTAAATTTACCTCCTTCTTATAAAGGTAAAAGATTAAAAATATATTATACTAGTCAAACAGGAATAAAACCTCCTAAGTACACTTTCTTTGTTAATAATAAAAATTTAGTACACTTTTCCTACGAAAGATATCTTGAAAATAAATTAAGAGAAAATATCGAATTAGAAGGAACTCCTATTATCTTACAATTTAAAAATCGTAGTGAATAACAATTTTTAACCTTTTACATATAATTATGTAGGAGGTTTTTTAATGTTTGGTGATTCTTTTTTTAATAAAGTTGAAAAGAAAACAAAGGTAGATAAAAAAACAATAATGTCTCTAGCGTCTAAAGTACAAAATGCTAATATGCAAGACGAAAAAGTATTAAGAGATTTAATCAAAGAAATAGGAGAAGTAGCAGGAAAAGAGGTTAGCGAAGAAAAGACACAAAAGATTATTGATACGATTGTTAAAGATCAAGTGCCTAAAGATTTAGACAAATTATTATAGCAAAATAGAAATTGATTATTTTATCAATTTTTATTTTGCATATCTTTTTTAGTTATTCATATACTTAATTGAAAAGAAAAAAGAGAGTGGGTATATGTATGGATAAATATGAGATTATTAAAAATATTGCTGAAAGAACAGGAGGAGATATTTATTTAGGTGTCGTAGGAGCTGTAAGAACAGGTAAAAGTACCTTTATTAAAAAAGTAATTGAAACGTTAGTAGTTCCTAATATAAAAGACGAATACGAACGTAAAAGAGCT
>CANQYA010000068.1 GCA_947627965.1 uncultured Bacilli bacterium | reverse complement strand
GAAGTATCACCATTAGTATCATTTTCTAAAGTATTATTATCTTGTTCATTATTATATTCCATTCCCTCGGTATTTTTTAAAATATCTTTTAAATTTTCTCGTGTTTCTAAAGGTATAGTTTCAATTTCGGACAAATCTTCTAAAATCTCGACAACACCTGCTTCACTTAGACTATGCTCACTCAAACTCTTAATAATATCGTTAAAATTACTAATATTTACACGATTATTTCTTATTAAATCTTTAATTTCTTCTATAGAATAAACCATATCCTCACCTCTACTATAATAAAATAATATCATAAAAAAAATAAAAATGCATTAAAATTACGAAAAAAAGTCAAAATAATATATATTTTTTCTTGAATTTAAACTTAAAAACATCTCTATATTTTTTTAGAGATGTGTGACTTAATAAACTTTTTTCCCATTATCTACTTTCTTTTCGGGAGCAAGTAAAATAACACCATTATTGGAATCCAATCCTAATACTAATACTTCACTTTTTACTTCGGATATTTTTATTGGGTTTAAATTAACTACTGCTATTACTTGTTTATTAATTAATTCACTAGGAGAATAACAATCAGTTATTTGAGCTGAAGATGTTTTTATACCTAGTTCATTACCAAAATCTATTTCTAATTTATAGGCTTTATGCCTAGCTCCTTTATTAATACTAGCACTTATAATGGTTCCTACTCTTATATCAATTTTTTGAAAATCTTTTAACTCTATCATTTTTCTACCTCAATTCTATATCTAATTATAATATAAATTACTGTATAAACCAAACTTTATTTTATTTTTTGGATAATAATACTTACTACTGGTTTAGCAAAAGAAGACGTTTCTTCGTCTAAATCAGGTGTATTTAAGTATATTTCTTTTTTACCAACATTAAGTAACTCAAATTCTTCTTGAGGTAAAGTAGTGAAAATAATCCCATTACCCACAATAGCCATCGGTAACTTGTTATCATTCCATACACTAGCACCAGCATATACTGTATTTTCATTTGGTTTTTTAAAACCTATAGCAATAATATCTCTATCTTTAAAGAAACTTGTTTCATAAATAGAACATGCATAAACGGTAAAATCAATACGATAAATACCTGGATTTTTTATGGTTATAGTATTTTCTTCACTATTTAATACAAAGTCATTTTCTTCGGAAGAAATTTTTAATTCAATAGGTATTCTTTCGTTGGCATCAACTTTAATACCTGATGATTGATCTTCACTATCAAAAGTCATGAATAGTGCGGTTGGTATTACTAAAGGTCCAGCTGGTCCGGTTGGTCCATCTTTTCCATCGACACCTTTAGGAATAACAAAATCTAATTTATGATTAAGTCCTTCTTTATTGTCGATAATTTGAGCTTCTTCAGAAGAAGACGCGGTAACAACTTTTCCTAGGGAAACAGTCTCAGCTAAGCCCGTAGGTCCTTGCGGAATAGTAAAATTCAAAAGATATTTAGGTTCTTTATCCATTTTTATCACCCTTTAAATCAGTTATTCTATATTACTTTATGCTGATTATTAAATAAAGAAAGGGTGTTATTACTAAAAAAGGTAATTAATTATATTTTTTCATATACTATTATTAGGTGAAATTATGAATTATGTTGTCAAAAAAGGTGATTCTCTATATTCGATAGCTAAACAGTATAATACTGATGTTGCTACTTTAATTAAGTTAAATAATTTACATAATAATTTTTTACATGAAGGTCAAATTTTAAAAGTAAAAGAAGAATTTACTACCCCTACTCATGTAGGAAGTGATATATGTGGAAGTATACCGTTAGTTGAAGATACGGAAAGTGAAAAAGATAAATATGATATTTATACTGTTAAAAGTAAAGATAATTTATATAGTATTGCTAAAAAGTTTAATACCAATATTGGGGCGATTAAATATATTAATAATTTAAAAAATAATATTTTGTCTATTGGTCAAATATTGAAATTACCTAAAGAAAAAAAGAACAATTTTAAATATATTGTTCAAAAAAATGATAATTTATATAGTATTGCTAATAAATTTGGAATAACTGTAGAGGATTTAAAAAGGATAAATAAACTTAGTAATAATATAATTAATATCGGAGATATTTTAATAATACCTACTATTACTTACCCTATTGCTAATGAAAGTAATAGTAATTAAATTTTTATATAAAAATGTTACAATCATACTAAATTACTATTATAATAATTATATTATCTTAAATAAGGAATGTGTTGTCATATGAAGAAGATTAATTATTCTATAAATAATTATAATGATTTAGAAGAAATATTGATATGCCCTATTTGTAAGGAAAAATTAAATATTGATAAGATTAGTTTAACTTGCCCTAATAATCATACTTTTAATATATCAAAGAAAGGTACTGCTGTTCTTTATAAAACTTCTAAATTAAAAAATGATAAAATTTATACTAAAGACTTATTTGTTAAAAGAAGAAATTTTATTAATTGTGGATTTTATAATGAATTATATGACAAAATTTATAATATTATAAAAAATTATGAAAATAAAATTATTTTAGATATGGGTTCTGGAGAAGGAACTCACGATTACAAAATTAAACAGTTTCTTAATAGTAATACTTCTAAAATTATAGGAATAGATTTATCAAAAGATGCTGTCGACTTGTTCAATGATTATATTGATAATAATTTTCTAGGTATAGTAGCTGACTTAAACAATGTTCCTTTTGTAAATAACACAATAGATATAATTTTAAATATTTTATCACCTTCTAATGAAATGGAAATGGCAAGATTATTGAAAAAAGATGGAATAATCATTAAAGTTACACCTAAAATGCAATATCTTCATGAACTTAGGGAAGCCCTTAATATTAAAGACTATGAAAATGAAAAAATAATTAATGAAAATATAAATAAAAAATATGAAATAATTAGTAAAGAAGAATATGTTAAAACTTTTCCTTTAGATGGTAACAGTTTAAATTATTTAATTAATATGACACCTCTTTTAAGTAATTATAAAGAAATTCCTAAAATTGATTATATTACTATTGCTTTAAATATTTATGTTTTAAAAAAGAAAAATAATTAATTTCATTTTTCTTTAGAAATACTTACTACATGACGCCATTCCAACGGACCAGTTACACCATTTTCTTCAAGTTTTAATTCTTTTTGAATTTGTTTAATAATTAATTCTGTATTGCTGTCATAACAACCACTTACCGTGACGTTGTAATTAGCTTTTTTTAACATTTTTTGTAAAGCTTTAACGTCACTACCAGTCATTCCTAAAGATAAAAATCTTCCCGGATAAATTTGATCGACATAATCTAAAACTTCCTTTGGTAAATTATTTAATATTGACTGATAAGTTTCTTTAATTTGGTTCCAAGTATCGACATTTAGGATTCCTGTAGGTTCTAATTTTTTTTCTTTTTGAAAAGCCATAATCATTTTCTTAGTATTTTTATTATAAGTAGAATTTAATTCTAAAGATGGCAGATTAGGATTAAAATAGGCGATAACATTAAGGTAATAATGAAGGGCTTGTATTTCTTGACCAGTATCGCCCTCATGTAATTCGGCATCAAATTTTAATTTAATATCTTCTTCGGTTACACCTTCAGCATAAATATCGGAAAGTTTTTTAACACTAGTATATAAATACTTTATTTTATACCAAGTAGCTTTATCAATAATACCATTAATTGGTAAATCAAAGATATCTTGAAAATTTTTAATTATGTTTTCAGTAATAATGTCAAAATATTCGTGAATTTCAGTAAATTTAGGAAGAGCGGGATAATTGGTAGCTATCCTATTTAATTGGCGTTTAATAATTCGCAAGTTCTCACTAACATCGCCTAATTTAAGGGCTACCCCTGGATAAGTTGCTATATTTGAAGCAACCGAAGCATCTTCAATTAAGTAGATATCTTTACCATAAAAATAACGTAATATTTCTAGTGCATTTTTACCTTGATTAGCTAGATCCACCGTTTGCCATTGTAATAATCCTTCGCAAGTTGATGTCTTCCCATCGCAATATCTTGCGAAGAAAGGCTGAATTTGGTTTCCTTTGATGATGTAATTATTAAAAAGTTCTTCAACTAGTTTACTTATGTTATCGTAAAAAGAGATATTTTCACGATATGTCTGATCATAACTATAATGACTAGTAATATCAAAGTCATACCCTCTACTTGGATACCATTCAGTGTAAAGACGATTTAAAGTAAAGGAAATGATTGCTAATATGTTTGCTTTTAATGCTTCAGAATGCCATGTAGGATAAATTTCACTACAAGTTACATTTTTAATATAGTCAATGAAGGAAATAGTTATATTTTTTTTAGTAGTGTCATCAGGTTTTCCTAAATGAACGGTTATCATGGTAGGAACTACTGGTCTTGCTAATTGGCGAAGATTATCCATAATTAATTATCTCCCTTCGGTATCATTTCTATTTCTAATATTGATTTAATACCGTCATACATAGATACGATAGAAGGCGTTTCTTTTATATAATTTTGGTGGTAACATTCAGCTAAATAAATAACTTCTTTAACAAGACTAGTAAACTTACTTAATGCTGGTAATTCTATTTCATTAACTACTCCACTATCGTTAGTATCCCCTTCAAAAAAAATAACTTTATCAGTACCTATTACTTTAGAAATAACGATATGAACATTTTTTAAAGGAAGAACTTTATTAGCAGTAAAAACTCTTATTTTTAGTATTCCTTTCCCTTTATTGTTTTCTAAAAAAGATGCATATGTATCATATGAAGTTACGTCTTGTTCTATTTCAGATTTAATAATTAATATTTGACCAATATTAAGAACTGTATTTTGTAATTTATTTAAGTACATTAAATTATCTACTGTAGTATTAAACTTTTTAGCGATACTATAAAGAGTATCACCTGATACATTTTTTATGTAGTATTTTTAAATGTAAATATAATATCTATCCTCTTATCTTGATAGATATAAATTTTTTCAACTAAATTTATTATTAATTCTCTAGTCGGATTTTCTAACGATAAAAACTCACTAATATATTTTTCTATTTTTTTGCTATCTATTTTGCTTGTTTCTTGATTTTGATTTTTAAGATTATCAATATACTTTTTATTATCATCTATTTCTTTTTTGATATTTTCACTTATTCTTAAATATTGTGATTCGTCTACTATTCCTTTTAGCATGTCCATATAAGTTTTATCTAAATTTTCAGTTAGTTTATTATTTGTAAGTTTTAGACTTTCAATTTGCTTTTTTAGTTTTAAAGTAGTGTCTTCAAATTTTATATTTCTTATAGAATCTTTTATTTTGTTTTTATCAAGATATTTATGACAAACATTTTTGATATTGTCTAAAATTACTTTTTCTAATGTTTCATAATTATTTGTATGTGTTGTACAAACATGATACTTTGAATATGTTCTATAATAATCACAAGTAGTATAACTTCTTCCTGTTTTATTTTGATATCTTATGGTTATTCGATGTTT
>CANQYA010000067.1 GCA_947627965.1 uncultured Bacilli bacterium | reverse complement strand
ATTTCTCTGTTATTTTTCTAGTAACCAATCTATTATATTTTTTACTTTAATACCATTAAAATCATTACTTATTAGTTTATCCATAGTTAATATTATTTTTTCGTAATTATCAGTTATACTTTCTAAGCTCCTAATTTCTCTATCTCTTACTTCGTCACTAGATAAAGATTTAGTAACTTGATAATATTTTATATCATTAGGGCTTTCTGCCACAAAATCTACTTCATAATCATTTGTTTTACCAATATTAACTTTATATCCTCGTCTTGAAAGTTCTAAATATACAACATTTTCAAGTAAATGTCCTTCGTCGATATTTCTAAAACCTAATATAATATTTCTTATTCCTGTATCGGCTATATAATATTTTCCAAGCGTTTTTAGTATAGCTTTACTCTTAATATCTGTTCTATCGGCTTTATACATTATAAATGATTTTTCAAGCATACTTAAATAATTATCTATAGTTTGGTGATTAGACTTTTCAACTATTTTATTACTATTTAAGTAATCACTTATTTTACTAGCCGAAACACTACTGCCAATATTATTGGCTAAATACTTTATTATATTTTCAAGTAATGATGTGTCTTTTACATTGTTCCTATCAAGAATATCTTTTTTTACAATTGTGTTATATATACCATTTAAGTATGATAATACCAATTCGTCATTATCTTTGATTAATGTTATAGCAGGTAACCCTCCATATTTTAAATATTCATTAAATTTATTTTCAATATCGTTTTCATTATAATTATTAAATTCTAAATATTCCTTAAAAGATAATGGATATACTTTTATTTCTATATATCTTCCTGAAAGTAAAGTCGATAATTCTGACGATAATAGATATGCATTTGAACCTGTAATATAAATATCGATATCGAAATCTACTTTAAATGAATTGATAGCTTTTTCCCACATATCGACAATTTGTACTTCGTCAAGTAACAAATATATTTTTTTATTTTCGGCTATATCTTTAACGTATGAATATAAGTCTTTATAATTTTTTATATTATCATATTTAGCTGATTCAAAGTTTATATATAAAATATTTTCTTCAGCTATACCGCTTTTCAATAAATAATCTTTAAACATTAAAAGTAAAGTTGACTTACCACTTCGTCTAACACCAGTTATTACTTTTATAAATTCAGTATCTTTGGCATCTATCATTTTGTTTAAGTATTCATTTCTTATTATCATTTTCATCACCGCCATAATAATATCATAAAAATATGTTTTTGTAAAGTTTTGATGATAGACTTGCAAAACTTTGTTTTTTAGACAAGATTTGCAAGTTGAATTGCAAAAAAGTTGCTCATCTATCGAACAACTTTTAATTATTCTATCTTGAATACCAAGGAACTCCTACCGCTGGGAAATTAATTAAGTCTCTAGCGCCTCTAAACTTACCTTGATTATAAAGACTATTGAAGTAATTAATAAAAGCTCCAAAGTCAATACATACAGCATCCGTTCCATAACGACATGGTGCTACCTCTAAATGAAGATGGGCTCCAAATGAATAACCCGAATTTCCCATGTAACCAATATATTCGTCAGATGTTACAAATTTATCATAATAGATATTTGGCGAAAAAGAATTCAAGTGACCATAAACAGAAGAATAATATTTATTATTTACAGCGTCATAATGTTCTATTACAACAATCTTAGCTCCATTCAAGTCCACAAAAATATCTTTTATTTTTCCATTAGCTATCGGATAAACTCTAGTATTATAAGGATCGCCATTAGACATATCTAGTCCTCGATGCAAACTACCCCAACGGTAACCTATCTCACTAGTAACATAACCATAAGGAATTGGTTTACGGAATATACCAGCATCACCGTAAGTAGCACAGTCAACACCTATCACATCTGAACTTTTACAACCTAGTTTTCTATAAGTATCAACTCTTTTTTGATAAGTATCAATCTGTTGTTGAATAGTAGTAGCTCCTAAAGTTAAATCTGTTTTTTTATGACCAAGAGTTACTAGTTTTTCTTGCATCTCTTTTGATTTAGCATTTAATTCTACTTTTTTTTGCTCTATTTCTTTTTCACGTTGTTTATTAGCTTCAATCATTCTTTCTAATTCGTCAGTTACTTTATTATTATATTCTGTCATTTGTTCAACAACTGCCATACGGTAAATTAAATCCGTAATACTTTCAGCTCCAAAAGCATATTCCAAATAAGCATTCTCCCCGTTAGCCATTTGAAAATACTCAAATATTTCCTTAGTTTGTAAACTTTTTTCTTTTATTTCCTCATTGTACTCAACTATTTCATTATTTAATTTTTCTATTTCATTTGATATGTTTTGTATTTCGGTACTTATATTAGCAATTTCAGCATTAGTTTGTCTTATTTCTTCATCAGTTTTATTAACAGCTTCTTGATTAGCTTTTAATTCGTCAACATATTTTTGAACAACAGCCTCGTATTCTCCTAAAGTTATCGCCTTAGCATTGTACGGTAACATAGTTACTACCAATATGGCTATTATTGCTACACTTATCCACTTTCTCATACTTTTAAATACTTCCTTACTGCACGACCGCTACCAAACATACCAACTACTATACCAATTAACAAAATTATACCTGAAACTATATAAATAAATGGTTCGGGTGAAACTAACTTTATTAATGGCGAGAACAATTGCCCCTCAAATCTATCATAGAAGACAATATATCCATAAATAGCAACGACAATTGGGATAATCGAACCAATCATACCTATCAACATACCTTCGATAACGAATGGTATTTTGATAGTTAAATTACTCGCACCTACTAATCGCATAATAGATATTTCTCTTTTACGTGAGAAAATAGTTAATTTAATTGTATTAATAATTAAGAATATTGTAACTACTATTAATATAACAACAATTATAATTGTTATTTGTTGAACTAATTTAAAGGCATCTACTAGTTTTTCAACCATACCTTCTCCATAATCGACAACTTCTACTTTTTCAAAGTTTTTTATTTTATCAACAGTATCATTAATTTGCTCAATATCATGAACTTTAATTAGGTAACTATCTCTTAATGGATTATCACTTTCTGGCCACGTACTCATTGTCGCATCAAATACTTCAGATTCAGCCATCATTTCTTTTTTAGCTTCATCTTTAGTCTTAATATCGATTGTTGCAACATTATCAAACATGGCAATTTCATCTTTTATACTTATTAATTCTTCACTAGTAGTTTCTTGGTTTAAGAAAACAACTATCGTAACATCTTTCTTGATTGTCTCAGTAAAGTTATTAACATTATATGAAATTAATAAAGATAATCCAACCACTATTAGAGTAATACTAATACAAGAAATAGACGCTATCGAAAGGGAAAAATTTCTTCCTACACTTTTGAACGCATCACGTACGTTTCTTCCAAACATTCTAAACAACTTCATTATCATACGTTCCTTTCTCAAAATCTTTTACAAGGCGACCATCTTTAAGGGCTATAACATGTTTCTTCATAGCGTTAACTATTTCTCTATCATGTGTAGCCATAATAATTGTTGTTCCCATTTCTTTATTAATTGTTTCCAAAACTTTAACTATCTCTTTACTCATATCAGGATCGAGATTTCCTGTCGGTTCGTCACAAATTAATAGTTTAGGATTGTTTACTATAGCTCTCGCAATAGCAACTCTTTGCTGTTCTCCTCCTGATAACTCTGTCGGATAATTTCTCGTCTTAGACTTTAAACCAACTAAGTCAATAGCTTTTAAAGTTTTAGTTTTTATCTCATCTTTTTTCGCACCAATTACTTCTAAAGCAAAAGCCACATTTTCATATACCGTTAACTTTGGTAATAAGCGATAGTCTTGGAAAACTATACCTAATTTTCTTCTTAATTTATATACTTTGCTATTTCTAAGTCTAGCAACATTTAATCCACCTAAATTTATTTCCCCTGATGTAGGTCTTTCCTCACGATAAAGCATTTTAATTAATGTCGATTTACCGCTTCCAGAACCACCTATTATAAAAACGAAATCACCTTTTTTTATTTTTAAAGATAAATCATAAATAGCAGTAACTCCATTTTTGTATACTTTATTTACATGCTTTATGTTAATAAAATCCATACTCGACCTCCTTTTTATGCTAATACAAATCTATTATATCATAAAATTGTCGAATTTTATTGGAAATTTTAGGAACCGTTTAACATTTGATAAGAATCCGTTATGACAAAGAAAGAATTTTTATCTATTTTTTGTATCATTTCCTTAAATTTTACGTATTCTCGCGTTGGTATTACCGTCATTAAAACTTGACTATTTTTATTCTCATAACCACTTATGACATCAAATTCGGTTATACCATGACCTAATTCATTCTTTATATATTTTTTTACTTCTTCCTGTTTAGAAGTTATTATATAGAAGACTTTATTATTAGATATACCTAATAAAACTTTATCAATAACAATACGCATTATAAATAAAATAATAACTGAATATACTATATTTTCTATTCCAAAGTACAACGCACCTAATAGTGATATAACAATATTTATAACATAATTAACTTTACTAATAGATATTTTAAATTTTTCATAAATAATTTGACTAATTAATGATAACCCTCCTGAACTAAAACCATTTTTGTAAGTTATACCATTAGCTAATCCACTTAATAATCCTGCAAATAAACAGATTAATAATATATCATTTTTATTAATATCGATAATAGACGTTAATCCAGAAGTTAAGTCGACAAATAAAGGGTAAATAAAGGTCGCTACTACCGCACCACTAGTTTTCTCCATACCTATTGTTACAACTGCAATAATTAAAATAATAACGTAAAAAACTAATAGAAATAAATAAGGGGGAATATGGAATATACTTTCAACTAGTATAGATAATCCATTCGCACCTCCTGCTACTATTTTACTTGGATAAAATAATAAATTATAACTAATCGCTCCTATAAATTGAGCTAAAACAAGAAAACCATAACGTTGTATTAATTTCTTTTCTTTTATTTTTAAAATAAAATCAGTTATCATATTACTCACCGCCATACACTTCGTAAGCATCAGTAACGACAAAGAAAGCTTTAGGGTCAATAACTCTTATACCTTCTTTTAACTTAAAATACTCTTTAGTAGGAATTACACAAAATAAAACTTTTTGTTTTTTATTATCATAACCTCCTCGTGCTTGAAAAACGGTAACACCATGACTTAAATTATTAATAATAAATTCTTTTACTTTAACTTCTTCGACAGTAACAATATAAAAAGCTTTACTATCAGAAATACCTAATAAAACTTTATCACTAAGCATACTTATAAGATAAATAATAATAATTCCATACATAAAATTATTTATACCAAATACAAAAGTTCCTAATAATAAAATTATCCCATTACATAAAATAATAGCTTTTCCCATGTTTATTTTTAAATACTTTGATAATATTTGACAAACAATATCAGTTCCTCCTGAAGTAAATCCAGCTCGATATACAAGTCCTGAACCAAAACCAATTAAAA
>CANQYA010000066.1 GCA_947627965.1 uncultured Bacilli bacterium | reverse complement strand
TCTCGTGAATCAGAAAGCTTTATTGCTGATGTAATAAAAAGTTGTAAAAGGAAAGTGGAGTATGTCATTGTCAATGAAGCAGGAGCAAGTGTTTATTCAGCAAGCAAATTAGCTATTTCTGAGTTTCCTAATTTAACGGTTGAAAAAAGAAGTGCGATAAGTATTGGACGAAGACTACAAGATGCTTTATCTGAATTAGTAAAAATAGATCCTAAAAGTATAGGGGTAGGTCTTTACCAACACGATGTTTCACAAAAAAATTTAGATAATTCTCTAGATTTTGTGGTAACAAAAGTCGTTAATCAAGTGGGTGTTAATATTAATACTGCTTCCCGTTCTATTTTAAATTATATTTCAGGACTTAATAAAAAAGCTATTGATACTATTCTTTCTTATCGTGAAAAGAATGGTAAAATAAAATCGCGTCAAGAAATAGAAAAAATGAAAGGAATAACACCTAAAATTTATGAACAATCGATTGGTTTTATGAGAATTATTGACGGTGATAATCCTTTAGATAAGACATCTATCCACCCTGAACATTATCAAGAAGTAATTAAGTTATTAGATAGCCTATCGTTAAAGAAAGAAGATATTGGTACTGTAACCTTACAAGAAAAAATGGCTAATATCGATATCGATAGTGAAAGTAAGAAGTTAGGAATTGATAAATATACTTTAAAAGATATAATTAATGATTTAGCTAAACCTAATCGTGATCCGCGAGACAGTATGCCTAAACCATTATTAAAAAGTGATGTTTTACATATTGAAGATTTACATATTGGCGATAAATTACAGGGTACAGTTAGAAATGTAGTAGACTTTGGTGTCTTTATTGATATTGGTATTCATAATGACGGATTAGCTCATATATCAAAGTTAACCGATAAATATATAAAACACCCTAGCGAAGTAGTAAGTGTCGGTGATATAGTTGATTGTTATGTCATTGATATATCTTTAGAAAAACAAAAAGTATCTTTAAGTTTATTACCTAATAAAATATAAAAAGGTATTTGAATTTTGTGAGGTGACGAATTGTCACTTCTTTTTTATTTTTTAAGTTAGCATTCCTTAATATTTAGGAATTTATAAA
This sequence comes from uncultured Bacilli bacterium, assembly GCA_947627965.1. Classification (GTDB taxonomy): domain Bacteria; phylum Bacillota_I; class Bacilli_A; order RF39; family UBA660; genus RGIG3091. The sequence continues at coordinate 4,819 of CANQYA010000066.1, read as the reverse complement.
AAACTCGTTTCTATATTCTTGAAATGGGGTTTATTCTTGTAAATAAATGTCAATAAGGATTATTTTAAAAGTTTGCTGATTGTAAATATATATAGGTTAGACTATAATTAGCTTATAAAATAGTAAGGAGTGAAAGAATGAAAAGAAAATGGTATTTTATTGGTTTTATATTTGTTTTTATATTTTTCTTATCCGTTAATCCTGTTGAAGCTATAAGTAAAGATTTAATTGAGGGAACAGATGATAATATATCTATACCTTCTATTATATACAATACTGGTAGTAAGATTACTGTTTACAATTCTAGTGATTATGTTTTATATGGACAATGGTTAGAAATAAATTCAGAAAAATATAATGAAATTAAAAAAGCCGGCGATAAATGTACAGATTTGTCTGATACTGCTAGTGAGTGGAGCAATGCCAATAAACCTAAAAAAGAGGATTATGTTGGTGATGATGATGGTTATAGGAAAGCATTAGAAACTTATAATGCTAAAATATCAGAATATAATGAGCAAATTAAGACTTGTAGTACAGAATATTATAATACTATTCCTGATTTTGACGATAATAAATGGGAAAAGTTAGAAGATGATACGGTATATCCTCCTAGCGATGCTTTTTCAGGTGTTAAGACTTATATTCTATATATAAAACTTGACGATAAAACTAATTCTTTAGTTGATTATGAAGTGGCTAGAGTAGAAATAAAAGGAAATGTTGAAGAAGATAAAAAAGAGGATAAGACTAATTGGAAAAAATTAGTAGAAAATGTTAAGAAAAGCAAATCCTTTTCTATATTTGAAGATTATACTGTTTCTTTTGAAGATGGAGAAGATAGTTTAAAAGTTATCATAACTGGCAAGGAAGGTAATAATACTTATACTGTTAATTTTAATTATAGCGAAGGAATAGTTAGTTATAGTAAACCAAGTGGTGAGCCTGAGGGATTTGAGTTTGCTCACGATATAGTCGTTGGCATTTTATTAAATGAAGTTTGTAATTTATACGGATATGATGTCGAAAATTTTTCAGAATGGTTAAGTAATAATAAATCCCTTAAATTAGAAAACGACGGTATTGAGTATACCGAAGAAGAATTAAAGTATGGTAGTGACGCATTTAATATAGACTTTGGGTATTATATTAGTAGCCTAAAGGTTAATATTGTTGATGGTATAAAAAGTTATAAAGAACAAGAAAAAGAGCCTAGTAAGGAAGAAGAAAAAAATCCAAGTACTGGTGATATCAGTATGTATGCTTTAGTAGGATCTATTGTACTAGCTTTAGGTCTAGGAATTGTATCTTATAAAAAAATTAAAAATAGTTAGTTTAAAGTAATATATTTTATTAAATTAATGGTTCTAAAATATTAAGAGGTGATACTAAAAATTAAGCATCATCTTTTTTGGTTTATAAGGAATTTTCTCCCTATAAAGAACGATATAAAAAATAAAGAAGTGACATTATATCGTCACCTCACAGAATTCAAATATCCAGCTAATATTTGTTAAATTGTATCTAATACAATTTTCTATCTAATATAATTTTAAGGACTATCTCAAAAGCAATTACTTAATTTTAAGATAGCTCTTTTTCTTACTTTAAAACTTAATCATAAATTCTTTCTTCTTTACTATTTTTACAACTAGCTAAAACAATACCTAATATTATATAGAAATAAGTAACTACTTCAATTACATTGACACTAAAGAAAGCATGAATTAAATAAGTAATAAAAGCTATAAAACAAATTTTAGCTATTTTATTATTACTAAATAATCCTTTAGTAAAAGTAGCAATCATTATAGCCATATAACTTATAAAACCAAATAAACCTAATGTAGCAAAAATATGAATATAAATATTATGAGCTCTATCGACATATATAGGTGAATATTCTTTAAAATTCAAAGCATAGTTATCCGGACCACATCCAAAGAAGAAATGCTTTTGAATTATTTTACTTGATATGTTCCAAATATAAAATCTACTCGCATAAAAAGTTTGATCAGTTATGTAATTATCTCTTTCTTCGATAGGGATATCTTCTTCCATATTTTTATAATAGTCGTCATTTGTTTCTTCTTTACCAATAAACTTACCAAAGAACTGTGTTATATCACTTTTAATAGTATAATTCTTATAAACAGGTATTTTAAATACATCCGTATATAGATATACTGTACCATATATACTTACAACAGCAACTATTGTCGATAATCCTGCTATAAAGATAGCTTTTTTTATTTTATCTTTATAATTTTTAAAAATATAAATTAAGATAAATAGTATTCCAAAAGCTAATCCTAGTAATGGTGTAGAAGATTGAGCTAAGATTAGTGAAAAGACAAATAATAAAGTACAGAAAAAATAAATTTTATTATATTTTTCACTAAGTAAATACATACCCATTGCTATTATGGCATTTATCATCATATAACTACCTAAATAATTAGGGTTACCACATAAAGAGTTAGCCATAAAGACATAAGAAAATCTTAAAACATATTCCGAAGTAGAAAAACATTGAATAATAGCAATAACTGCTTGAATAACACCTAATGTTATAAAAGTATTAATAATAGTTACATAACGATTTTTAAGTGGTAAATTCTTAACAGTTAAAATAATTAAAGCATAACTAATAAGCGATAAAATTCCTTCGTAACGGTCAGTAATTCCTAATATAGCTAATTTTAAATCACTAGCAAGTAAAGTTGATATAAAGGCACTAAATATAAATAAGTAAATAAAAATATCGATTTTATCAATTTTTATTCTTTTCTTAACAATATTAATTATATAAGTAATTAATAAAATAATTGATGCTCCCCATAAAAAGTATCCGGCATGTAACTTATCATATAATTCATAATTACCCATTCCTGCAAACTGCATACGCACTAATTGCCAAGAAGGTAAGGCAATCATAATAAACATAATGACGGCAAAATTTAATTTATCAATTTTATTTCTTTTTAGTTCTTTTATTTTTTGCTTTTCTTCTTTATTTTGTTTATTCTTTTTCTTTCCCATATTATCACTCCCTTACTTATTATATAATTTAAAAAAAAGATAATCAATAAAAAAACCTCTATAATAGGGGTTTATTGATAATTATATATTCCATGTATTTTTTGACGAGTTATTTCGTCGACATCATTTAATTGCCATTTTCCATCGTTTTTAGTAAGGTCAAATTCGAGAGTATATTTAACTTTTTCACTCATATTTTTCATTTGTTCTATTTTATAGTCCATAAATATTTCGTCACTGATATTATTATCGTTGTCTAAAAATTCGTCCTGGTGATTTAATAAGTAATTATCTGCTTCCATCATAGCTTTATTAAAGTCATAAACTTCTATTTCTACTGTTACAACCGCATCATTACCATCTACTTCTTCGTCTTTAATCGTATAAGTTAAATTTTGATATTGTTTTTTCATAACGTCACGATATTTCTCTTTTTGCTTATCAGAAAGAGTAGTATCATTATTTAAAGTATCGTCTAATTGACTTAAAACCTCACTATCCATAATTTGATATTTGTTTAAAAAAGTTTCTACTCTTTTAGTAGGATTATTCATAACACTTTCACAACCAACTAAAAGAATAACTAACGAAATAACTAATAAAATTTTTTTCATATTTCCTCCTTATTAATATATTGACCTTAAATTATTTTTTTTATACACAAGTAGCAATCTTTTTTCTTTTGTGATAAAATGATTAGAAAGAAGGAGTGACTGAGTTATGAAAAAAACAATATTGACAGGAATAAGACCGACTGGTAATTTACATATTGGTCATTATTTTGGAGCTTGTAAAAGATGGGTAGAATATCAAGACGAATACGATTGTTATTTTGAAATTGCCGATGTTCAGGCTTTAACGGATAATTTTGATAATCCTTTAAAAGTAAGAAATAATGTTTTTGAGTTAGTTATCGATTTATTATCTATTGGCATCGATCCTAAAAAAGCAACGATCTTTTTACAGTCAGCTGTTCCGGAAATAGCCGAGTTAACTGTTTATTATTCTAATTTAGTAACGATGTCGCGATTATATAGAAATCCTACTGTTAAAACCGAAATAGCTCAAAAAAAAGCTTTATTTGGTAACGATGGTGAGAGTGTGACCTATGGTTTTGTAGGTTATCCTGTAAGTCAAGCGGCCGATATTACAGCTTTTATGGGCGAATTGATACCAGTAGGAGAAGATCAATTACCTCTAATTGAACAATGTCGTGAAATAGTAAGGAAATTTAATAATATTTATGGAACAACCTTAAAAGAACCAGAAGCTATTTTAGGTAAAAATCCCCGTATAAAAGGTTTAGATGGTTCATTAAAAATGGGAAAAAGTTTAGGTAACGCTATATATTTAGCGGATAGTCCTAGTGTTATAAAAGAAAAAGTTATGGGAGCAATAACTGATCCTGATAAAATAAGGAAAGACGATAAAGCTAATCCTGATAAATGTATGGTCTATTACTATCACCAATTATTTAGTGGGAAAGATTTAAACACCATAAACAAAGAATGCCAAGAAGGACTAAGAGGTTGTGTCGCTTGTAAAATGCAGTTAGTAGATAATATTTGTAACTATTTAGAACCAATTAGAAAAAGACGTGAATATTACCTAGCTCATATGGATTTAGTTAAAGAAATAATTATGGAAGGTAATAAGAAGGCACGATTAAAAGCTAAAGACACTTTAAAAAAAGTAAAACACGCTATGAAGATCGATTATTTTGAGCAATAAAAAGGACTAATATAGTTCTTTTTTTCATATATTTTATTGGTGAAAA
>CANQYA010000065.1 GCA_947627965.1 uncultured Bacilli bacterium | reverse complement strand
AGAATCTTTTAGTACTGATGATGCCCCTAAAACGATGTAACGAACCTTTATGGTTCTTTTTTTCTTAAAAATAAAGACTTTTTTTTAGAAATTTGATAAAATGTTTTTGGGGTGAAGACTATGGAAAAAGTTGTTTTAATTGATGGTAATAATATTCTTTTTAGAAGTTTTTATGCCACTAGTTATACAGGTACTATTATGAAAAACTCAAAAGGTTTTCCTACTAATGCTTTATATGGTTTTATTAATATGGTAAATAAGATTATAACGGAAGAAAAACCTAAATATGTTATGATTGCTTTTGATAAGGGAAAAACTTTTAGACATGATAAATATTTAGAATATAAAGATGGTAGAAGGGAAACTCCTATTGAATTAAAAGAGCAATTTCCTATTGCTAAGAAATTAATTACAGCTATGGGTATAGCGTGTTATGAAATAGATAATTATGAGGCTGATGACATTATTGGAACTTTTGCTAAAGCAATAGATAATGATCCTTTATATTGTGCTACTATAATAAGTAGTGATAAAGATTTATTACAATTAATTAGTGATAAAATAGATGTTAAATTACTTAAACCTACTGGTTTTATTAGAATGGATACTAAAGAATTTATTAATACTTATGGTGTTAATCCTATTAAAATGATTGATTTAAAAGCACTTATGGGAGATAGTTCTGATAATATTCCTGGTGTTAAAGGAATAGGGGAAAAGACAGCTATTAATTTATTAAAAGAATATGGTTCATTACAAAATATATATGATAATATTGATAATATAAAAGGTAAATTAAAAGAGAAATTAGTTACTGATAAAGATAATGCTTTTATGAGTTTTGATTTAGCTACTATTTATAAAGATGTTCCTATTGATACTTCTTTTGATAAAATTAAATATACGGGGTACGATCCATTAAGTTATATAGAAATATTAGAAGAATTAGAATTTTATTCTCTAATAAAAAAATTAGATATAAAGAAAGATAGTATTAATAGTAATATTCCTACTCAGGTTACTTATGAGGTAGTAAGTGATACTTCTTTATTAAATCTTAATTCTAATTATGCTATCTACTTAGAAACTCTTGGTTATAATTATCATAAAGATACTCCTATTGGTATAGGAATATATGATGGAATAAAAAGTTATTATATACCTTTTTCAGTATTAGAAAAAAATCCTACTTTTTTACAGTCTGATTATGAAAAATATACTTATGATTTAAAGAAATTAATAGTTGTATTAGATAAGTATAATATTAAAATTAATAACTTGGTTTATGACGCTATGATAGCGGGATATTTATTAAACTTAAATATTAAAGACGATATTGGTTATTTAATGAATAATAAAGGTTATAAAGTAGATTTTTATTTAGATTGTTTTGGTAATCCTAATAAATTACATTTACCTAGTGAAGATATATATATACCTAATATTATTAAGAAAGTTAAATTTATTTATGAGACTAAAGAAGAATTAATTACTTCTTTAAAGAATGAAAATGAATATCAATTATATTCTGAAATAGAGATCCCTTTAGCGTTTGTTCTTGCTGATATGGAAATAACAGGTATTAGGATTAATTGTGATTTTCTTAAAGAAATGGGGAAAGAGTTAACTGCTAAGATTGAGATATTAGATGATGAAATTCACGAATACGCAGGAGTTGATTTTAATATATCTTCACCTAGACAATTAGCTGATGTTCTTTTCTTTAAATTAGGTATTCCTTATCCTAAAAAAGTAAAGAATGGTAATTATTCAACTAGTAAAGAAATATTGGATAAAATTGTCGATATTCATCCTATTGTACCTGCTATAATAGAGTATCGTCTCTTATCTAAATTAAATAATAATTATGTGACTGGTCTTTTATCTGAAGTTAATAGCGATGGTAAAATTCATACTATTTTTAATCAAACTTTAACAAGAACTGGTCGTCTTTCTTCCCAAGAACCTAATCTCCAAAATCTTCCTATTAGACAAGATTATGGTAAATGGATAAGAAAAGCTTTTATTCCTGAAGCATCTTCGTTACTATTATCGTCAGATTATTCGCAAATAGAATTAAGAATTTTTGCTCATATGGCTAAAGCTTCCAATTTAATTAAAGCTTTTAGAGAAGGTAAAGATATTCATACTAAAACCGCTAGTGATATTTTTGGAGTAAGTGAAGATAAAGTTACTAAAGAAATGCGTTACCAAGCTAAAGCTGTTAATTTTGGTATTTTATATGGTATAAGTAGTTTTGGCTTAGGAGAAGACTTAAATATTGATTATAATTCAGCTAAAAAGTTTATTGATAATTACTTAAATACTTATCCGGAAATTAAGAAATATACTGCTAATGTTATTAAAGAAGCATATGATAAAGGTTATGTTAAAACTATTATGAACCGTAAAAGAACTATTGACGAGTTAAGTAGTAGGGATTATATGACGAGAAGTAGTGGTGAAAGAATAGCTTTAAATACTCCTGTTCAAGGTAGTAGTGCGGATATATTAAAAAAAGCTATGGTGGAAATATATGAGGAATTTAATAAAAGAAATTTAAAAAGTAAAATGTTAATTCAAGTACATGATGAATTAGTATTTAATGTTTTAGAAGAAGAAAAAGATATTGTTATTGATATTGTTAAAAATATTATGGAAAATACATATAAATTAGATGTACCTTTAAAAGTTGAAATAAGTATGGGTAATAATTTATATGATGCTAAGTAGGTGAAATAATGCCAGAATTACCAGAAGTAGAAACAGTTAAAGAGACTTTAAAAAGAAAAGTATTAAATAAAAGAATAGAAGATGTTTTAGTCTTTTATCCTAATATTATATTAGAGCCTGATGTTAAATTATTTATTAGTAAATTAAAAAATGAAAAGATAAACGATATAACAAGATTAGGTAAATGGCTAATTTTTCATTTAGATAATTATTATTTATTATCGCATTTAAGAATGGAAGGAAAATATTTTTTAAAGAATAGGGAAGAAAAATATAATAAACATGAACATATTATCTTTATTTTTGACGATGGTACGGACTTACGTTATCAAGATACAAGAAAGTTTGGAAGAATGTTATTGGTAGATAAAGATAAATTATATTCATGTAAACCAATATTAGAGTTAGGACTAGATCCTTGGGATAAAAATCTTACTAAAGAATATTTAAAAGATAAGTATAAGAAGAAACATTTACCTATTAAAACGGTTATTTTAGATCAAAGTATTATTACTGGTATTGGTAATATATATGCTGACGAAATTCTTTTTTTAAGTAAGATTAATCCTCTTACTAAAGTTAATTTATTAAGTGATAAGAATTTAGAAGATATAATAATAAACACTCAAAATATTTTAGAAAAAGCTATTCAAAAAGGGGGAACAACTATTAGAAGTTATACTTCGGATTTAGGGGTTACAGGTAGGTTTCAAAACGATTTATATGTTCATTGCCGTGAACATGAAAAGTGTTTAGTCTGTGGTAGTGAAATATTAAAAATTAAAGTAGGGGGTAGAGGAACTTATTATTGTCCTAAGTGTCAAAAAGAAAAGTAATTTTATTTGACAAATTAGTAAAAAAAGTGTATAACTTACGAGATGTGTAAAGGGGATGAAATAATGGATAAAGTTTATGTTTTTGGTCATAAAAAACCTGATACAGACTCAGTTGTATCAGCTATAACGGCATCTTATTATATTAATGAAACTAACAAGAATATTAACGCTCAACCACGAGTATTAGGGCATTTAAATAATGAAACAAAGTTTGTCCTTGACTATTTTAATGTAAAACACCCTAAATATTTAAACGATGTAAGATTACAAATAAGAGATGTTAATTATCAAAAAGATTTCTTTATAGAAGAACATCATTCTATTATGGAATGTTATAATGCTATGATTGATAATCAAGTTAGTGGAATACCTATTGTTGATAGTAATAAAGAATTAAAAGGAATAGTTACATTAAAAGATATAGCTAAAGAATTAATAAATGGTAATTTTGAATTATTACATACTTCTTATGATAATATATTAAAAGTATTAAAAGCTAGAGAAGTATTAAAGTTTGACGAAGAAATATCTGCTAAAATAATGGCAGCTGCTTATCGTAGTACAACTTTTTTAAATAATATTACCTTAAGTAACGATATAGCTTTAATAGTAGGCGATCGTCATAGTATTATCGAATATGCGATTATGTCTAAAGTTAAATTAATTATCGTAGTAGGAAATGGTGAAATAAAATTACAACATTTAAAAATAGCTAAAGAAAATAGAGTTAATATTATTAAGACACCATTAAGTACTTTTGAAGTAACTAAATTAATTAATATTTGTAATTATATTAATACTTTACCTATTAAACCTAATCCTATAACTTTTACTTTATACGATTATTTAAGTGATTTTATCGAAATATCTAGTAAGTTAAAACATACTAATTATCCAATTATTGATAAGAATAATTGTTGTTTAGGAATGATTAGAATAAATGATGTCGTTAATCGTAAAAGAAAAAAAGTAGTCTTAGTTGACCACAACGAAGAAAATCAAAGCGTCGATGGTTTAGAAGAAGCCGAAATAATAGAAATAATAGATCACCATCGCTTAGGAACAATAGCTACTAATAACCCTATTAATTTTAGAAATATGGCAGTTGGAAGTACTAATACTATTTTATATTTAATGTATAAAGAAAAGAAATTACCTATTCCTAACGATATAGCAGGAATTATGCTTTCAGCTATTATTTCAGATACTTTATTATTAAAGAGCCCTACTACAACTAAAAGTGATGAGTTAGCTGTAACGGAATTATCTAAAATGTTAGGAATAAATTATAAAACGTATGGTATAAAAATGTTTGAAGCTGGTAGCGAATTAAAAGATAAAACTAAAGAAGAAATAATTTATCATGATTTTAAACTATTCCATGTTGAAGATAAACAAATGGGAGTTGGACAAGTATTTACAACAAGTTTTAATTATAAAGAAAAGGATATATTAGAATATCAACAATTACTTGATAATATATCAGTAAATAATAATTATGTTTTAGTGGCATTATTTATAACAGATATTATAAGTAATGGTTCATATATTATTTATAATAGTAAAGCTAAGTCTATCTTGTTAGATGCTTTTAATTTAGATAATATTAGTGAGGGAATGTATTTAAAAGATATTGTATCACGTAAAAAACAAATAATCCCACCAATTATTGAGGTATTAGATAATAAATAGTCTAATCCTTTTTTTATAGAAAAAAGTTAGGACTATTGTCGTCTACATAATTATTATTAGTATTGTTAGTAGTATTAGAAGAATTATTAATAGTAGTAGTGCTAGTAGCAGTATTAGTATTTGTTTTTTTATTAGTGTCATCTTCTTTAATCGCACCCATAATTTTAAAAATAGTTTTAGTATTGTTCCAAATAGGTTTTATTTGATACATAACGGGAATAGCTTGATTGATAATATTTAGTGTTTTTTGGGTATTATTCAAAAGATTTGACCAATTAACTTTACCTCTTAAATTAGAAAATAATCCTTTTTTAACACTATAATAGTTTTGATAAGGATAGAAACTATTATAACCATTATTGTACATGAATTTTCCTCCTTTACTTTATTATATGAAAAAGTAGTAAAAATGCTTATTTTTAATAATTTAATTGGGTAAAAATAACTAATATTGAAATAATTGTTAATGATACTATAGGGAATGGCGAAAAAAAATTAAAAAAAAGTGAAATTTTTCTAAAATTGAAAATTGATAAATAATTAAAGGAACAATTTTATAAATTGCTTTAGGCAATTCTTAATTTTGTTCCTTTTTTTATCTTAAAAATGCCTCCAAGTTAGAAAATTGTCGATTTTTCTTTTGAAAATAAACGTGGTATATTGGGTTTATCAAATAT
>CANQYA010000064.1 GCA_947627965.1 uncultured Bacilli bacterium | reverse complement strand
GACCTTTTACTTAATTTTGCTATAGGTCAATACGATACTTATACTACTATGCAATTATCACAATATATGAATACTATTGCTTCTAATGGATTAAGACTTAAACCGCATTTGTTAAAAGAAGTTTATTATGGAACAGATAGTAACGAATTAGGAAAACTAAATTATAAAGTAGAACCTATCGTTTTAAATGAAATAGATAATAAAACTTTTTTAGCTCGTATTCAAGAAGGTTTAAGAGCAGTAGTTAGTTATGGTACAGGTGCTGGAGTTATGGGATATACTTGGGATCCTGCTGGTAAAACTGGTACTAGTGAATCCTTTTTAGATACTAATAATGATGGTATTGTCGATACTGAAACTCTATCAAAAACTTTTGCTGGGTATGCTCCTTCTAATAAACCTAAAATGACTATTACAGTTACTTCTCCTGATTTAATAAATCCTAATACTTCTAGTGATTTTATGAGTAATGCTAACTTTAGAATAGCTAAAAGGATATCTAATTATTTTTTTGATACTTATGGTTATGATTAAACAATAAAAGTAGTCTCGTCAATAAAAGTATAATTAGTTTTATATTTTAAATTTCTTACAAGACGGAATAAAGCTTCGTCTTTTTCTTTAGCTTCTAACATAATATCGATATCGTATGGTAAATGTTTAATTTCTTCAATAAATGCTATAAATGTATCGACATCGATATAATCATTATGACTTCGTATATCTTTTTTATTATTAGCTTTAGGAGAAGAAAAATGTACTTTAGGATTTATCTTTTTCCAGGTAGCAAATATTTTTTCATAATAAGAAGTTATATCTATTTCCTTACTTCCATTACATAAATGATGATGATAATCGAGAACTAAAGGAATATTTAATTGATTAGCTATATCTAATACATCACTTATATTAAAAATTTTATCGTCATTTTCTATGGCAATACATTCTTTTAAATAGTTAGGTAACTTATTAAAATTATTAATAAAACGTCTAAGAGAATTTTTTTTACCCAATACATTACTACCGACATGTAGAATAATAACTTTATTTTTAATATCAAAATAACTTAGTAATTGATATTGGTTTTCTAAAATTAAATTAGTATTTGTTAATACTTCTTCTTTAACACTATTTAAAACAGTAAATTGATTAGGATGTACATCAACTCGCATATTGTTATCATTTATTAATTTTGCTATTTTACTAAATTTATTTTTAAATTTAGTAAAATAATCTAATTTTATATTATCGAGAGGAATAATTTTAGAAGATAAACGATAAAAATGGATATTATTTTTAATGTTATAAGTAATAATTTTTTCTAAATCATTCAAATTTTTATCAATAACTTCATATATTTTATTAATATTATTATCTTTTTTAAAATTAGTATATGTCAAAGTATGTGACGAAGTAACGTTTTCTAAAGATTTACTAATAGCTACATAACCTAATCTAATTATCATTTTAATCACCATTATTATTATGACCAAGAACAGAATATGTATAATTTTCTTGATATTATAGTAAATTTAGTAAAAATCTTTTGCTTTTTTGGAAAAATTTGATATAATACCAATAGAAAACGAGGAGGGATAGTATGGCAAAGGTAGGTAATAGACAAAGAAAAACTCTAGTATGCACTGTTTGTAATGAAGAAAATTATCGTACTGAAAAGAATATAAAAAATACGACAGATCGTTTAGAAATTAATAAATATTGTGCAAGATGTCAAAAACATACAATTCATAAAGAGAAAAAATAATCTTTAGAGAAAGGGGAGTTTATTTATGATTAATGTAAATGATTTTAAAACTGGAATTACGATAAAATTAGATGGTAATATTTTTCAAGTAATAGAATTTCAACATGTAAAACCTGGTAAAGGAGCAGCTTTTGTTAGGACTAAATTAAAAAATTTAAGAACAGGTGCGACTATCGAACATACTTTTAACTCAGCTATTAAAGTAGAAACAGCAAGAATTGAAAAACGTGATATGCAATTTTTATATTCAATGGGCGATACTTATTATTTTATGAGTATGGAAGATTATAGTCAAATTGAAATTGATAAGAAAAGTCTTGGTGACGATGCTAAATTCTTAAAAGAAAATATTAATGTTAATATTATTTCTTATGAGGGAGAAATTTTAGGAATAAATTTACCTGATAAAATTGAGATGAAAGTAATTAAAACAGAACCAGCTGTAAAAGGAAATACAACTAGTAGTGTTATGAAAGATGCTACCCTTGAAACTGGTATGGAAATAAAAGTACCAATCTTTATCGACGAGGGAGAAGTTATTGTCGTTTCCACTAAAGATGGTGCCTATGTATCAAGAGCATAAAAATATGTTCTTTTTTTTTACCACATTCATATTATTTACTAGGAGGACTTTATGATAAATAAAAAAAGTTTGTGGTTTTTAACGTTATTTAGTTTGATTTTAGTATTGAGTGTATATTATATAACAATGCCTAGTGATTTATTATTAACTAATAATAGTGCTTACGAAGAAGAAGTTAATAACAGTAATGGATCTTCTCCCGTTATAAAAGAAAGTGAATTATTAGTTGCTATGAGAGTTGAATTAGAAGAAGAACGTTCGATAAAAAAATCAGATTTACAAGGACTTTTAACTAATAATGAAGCTACTGCTGAAGAAAAGAACGAAGCTTTAGAAGAATTAAAATATTTGAATTTTTTATCAGGTCAGGAAGAAAGCCTCGAGGCTAAAATAAAAAGCGAGTTTAATATCGATTCTTTTATTGAGATTGATGGTAATCAAATAACAGTTGTCGCTATAAAAAAAGAACATGATAAAGATTTAGCTAATAAGATTATGCGTAGTATTCAAAGTGCTTATAATGAAAAAATTTATATAACTGTCAAATTTGAACAATAACACTATTAACTAGTGTTTTTTTTTAGGTTATTACCCGCAACTAAAAAAGTCGTTATCATAGAATACTATGAGTAAATATATATAAAAGAAAGTGAGGTAATTATTATTAAAGGGATATTAACACTTCGCGAAAGAGAAGTTTTTAAATTACTAATTATGAATAAAAGCACTAAAGATATAGCAGAAGAATTAGGAATAAGTGAAAAAACAGTAAGAAATCATATTTCTAATGTTATGCAAAAACTTGGTGTAAAAGGACGTGCTGGAGCAGTCGTTGAACTTTTAAAGATGAACGAATTATCTTTAGATGAATAAAATATAAAAATAATCATAATATTTTATAGGTGATAATAATGCTAAAAAAGAAGGCTCTTAAAAAAATACTAATAACAACTTTAAGTGTATGTTTGTTACTAGCTATTTATTTAATGCCGTCTAATAAAGTGGAGAATGAATTTAGTAATATGGAAGTAAAATATACTGATAATATCGAAAAAATTAATATTTATTTACTTAATAATGATAGTTTATTAGTAAAAACAGTAACAGTTATCGATAATAATAAAGATATAAATGAGAAAGCTAAAAGTATTATTAATAGTTTATTAGATTCTAGTAATGAATTATTACCTAATGGTCTTAATGGACTTATACCTAAGAAAACCAAAATATTAAATATATCTAATAGTGAAGGAATTATTAAGATAGATTTTTCTAAAGAATTACTTACAGTAAGCGAAAAGAAAAGAATTAAAATGTTAGAAGCTATTACTTTTTCATTATTAGAAATAGAGGGAGTAAAAGGGATTAGTATTACCGTTGAAGGAACAGCGATAAATCAAAAATGGGATAATGATTTACCGGATATATTTACTAAAGATTTTGGAATAAATAAAAAGTATGATATTAAGAGAAGACGTGATATAAAAAAAGTAATAGAATATTATATTGATTTAATAGACGGCAATAATTATTATGTTCCTATTACTAAATATGTTGACGATAATCGTGAGAAAATAAGTATAATTATTGACGATTTATCGAGTAGTTACATTTATGAACCTAATTTAGTTAGTTACTTAAATCAAAATACAGAGCTTATTAACTATGAAATTGATAGTGATACAATGATATTAAATTTTAATACTAGTATTTTTATGAATGATCGTCAAATATTAGAGGAAGTTGTTTACTCAATTATGTATTCAGTATTTGATAATTATGATGTGGAAGAGGTTATTTTTCAAGTAGATAAAGAGGAAATTTTGAAAAAAACTTTAAAAGATATTGAATTTGTTAAATAAAAAGAGTATAATCAAGTTGTTGCTTGATTATATCTGTCCCAGTAGCTCAGCTGGATAGAGCAATGCCCTTCTAAGGCATCGGTCGGGGGTTCGAATCTCTCCTGGGACACCATTTGTAAATTAACCCTTTATTAAAGGGTTTATTTTTTTGCCTTATTTTACATATACCTTTAATAGATAATGGGTATTATTAGGTTTTAAAACATTAAGAGGTGATAACTTAAAATTAAGCATTGCTTTTTTTAATATCTAATAAAAATTTAAAAAGTAAAAGAAGTGACAATTATTACCTTATTATCTTGACAGCTAAAATGTAAAATTTACAAATAATTAACAATATTAAATTGTAAATAAGAAAAATATTTTTTATACTTAAACTAGGTGATTATGATGGGTGAAGAAGTAATGGAGAGAAATAATACAAATAAAGCTAATAGAACTTGGGAAAAGGAAATAATGGATAAAGCGGTGTTCTTTTCAGCTACACAATGTCCATTTAGTGAACGTGAAAAAACTGATTATGCAGGAAAAATCCTTATGATGGCTATCGAAAATGCTGGTGAACCTTTGGATTATTATACAAGAAAAGATAATTTAAGATATGATATGGCATCGTTAAGGCGAGAAGCGATTAAACGTGAATTATTAAAAAATATGATAACAGTAGCTTTAATTGATAGAGAATTTGAATTAAATGATAACGTCGTAAAGGACTATTCTGTGACCAATAATTATTCAATCGACGAAGAAACATCACTCGAAGGTAATGCTAAGCATTTTTTAAACATAATAAGTAATAAGGGGGCTGAAGCTGGTTACGATATGTTAGATGACCCCAAAGCTTTAAAAATAGCTTGTCAATTATATGCGGTTTATCGTCAACCTAAATATAAGGACAAATTAGATAAGATAGGTAGTAATGATTATTTGGCTCGTAAAGAAATTGAGAAAATAGATGAATATTATCGCCAACAATTTAGCCGTAAAAGCCCTAAGGAAATAATGGATAAAGCGGTGTTCTTTTCAGCTACACAATGTCCATTGGGCGAACGTGAAAAAGTTGATTATGCAGGAAAAATACTTATGGCGGCTATAGCTAATGTCGGTGAACCTTTTGATTATTACACGAGTAAAGGTAATTTAAGAGATGATATGGCATCGTTAAGTTTAGATGCGATTAAAACAGAGTTATTAAAAAATATAACAGCAGTAGCTTTAATTGATAACGACGGAAGGTCTTATTATGCTGGTAATTCTTCAATTGATCCTGAGAAATCAATTGAAAATAATGCTAGATCTATTTTTAATGCAATGATAAATGGTGGTATCCAAGCTGGTTACGATATGCTAGATGACCCCAAAGCTTTAAAAATAGCTTGTCAATTATATGCGGTTTATCGTCAACCTAAATATAAGGACAAATTAGACGAAATAACTAGTAAAAATTCTTTTACAAGTTATAATATAGATGGAATAGATAGATATTATGAAAAACAACAGATTGCTAGAAAAGATACATATGGTAATGGCAGTGTCAAATAAAACAGTTGAAAAAATAAAAAATATGTGTTATATTAGTTCTCGTTAAAGCAAGTGCGAAAGACGTAATTAAGTTAATACTTAAAAGAGAGCTTATATAGGTGAGAGTAAGCAAGTTAATACTTAATTAGGATCACTTTCAAGTTGCGATTTATGGATAAGATAAATACGGTTACGCGTTATAGTAACAAGATAGAATTTTCTATAA
>CANQYA010000063.1 GCA_947627965.1 uncultured Bacilli bacterium | reverse complement strand
AAACTTGACATATAAAAACCCTTGCTGTAAAAGGGCTTGCTTTATGTTTTAATTTATATCAACTGCCAAACTCCGGTAATAATTATTATTAAATCAATGATGAAAGTAATGTCTGAATTAAATGAGAGATGGTAATATAACATTAAAATATTTGCTTAAAAATATAATTAGTTATTTTAATGTTTATGATTATTTATGAATACTAATAACTTTTAGCATTGATGTAATTATTAAAGAGTGGACAGATGATTATAAAATACATTTGTTATTAAAATAAACTAAAATATCTCAAATTTAGTTAAAACTATTTTATTATATAGAAATTTTAATTTAAAAGATGCAAACTGTATAATTGACGTGTTATAATATAATTGGAGATGGTATTATGAAAGCTTTAATAACAGGAGCGTCGTCTGGTATTGGTTATCAAATGGCTAAATATTTAAGTGCTTTAGGATATGACTTGATTTTGGTATCTCGCAATAAAGATAAATTACAAAAAATGCAAGAAGAATTAAAAACAGAAGTGAAAATAATTGTTGCTGATTTATCGATTGAAAGCAAAGTTAAAGAAGTATATGTTTTATGCCATAATGAAAATATTGATATACTAATAAACAATGCTGGATTTGGTGATTGCGGATATTTTACTGAAACAGACTTAAATAAAGAAATGGAAATGCTTTCCTTAAATATTAAAGCTGTTCATATTTTAACCAAAATGTTTTTACGTGATATGGTTAAAAAAGATTATGGTTACATCTTAAATGTTGCTTCTTCAGCTAGCTTTTTACCAGGGCCATTAATGGCTACTTACTATAGTAGCAAGGCTTATGTATTACGATTAACAACATCCGTTTACGAAGAATTAAGAAGAAGTAAATCTAAAGTAGTAGTATCTTGCTTATGTCCAGGGCCAGTAGATACTAATTTTAATAAAGTAGCTAATGTTAAATTTGCTGTTAAACCATTAAAAAGTGACTATGTAGCTAAATATGCAATCGATAAGATGCTTAAGAAAAAATTAATTATAATACCCGGTTTTAAAATGAAATGTGCTAACTTCTTTACTAAGTTTTTACCTTGTAAGACTTTAGCTAAAATAACTTATAATATTCAAAAAAAGAAATTAAAATAAGACTTTATTTACATAAAATACCTTGATAGGTATTTCTTTTTACCATTTCTTTATCTATTTCATTTAAAACACCAAACTTTTTAATTAACCAAGTAGGTTCTATTAAATCGAGAGGATTAGGATCTCCAGTAATACGGTGGATAACTATATCTTCGCGTAAAAGTTCTAACTGTGATATAACAATATCGACATATTCTTCACGACTTAAAATATGAAAAGGTTTATTTTCATACATTTTAGCTAAAGCGGTATCTTTTAAGATGTGAAGCATATGTATTTTTATGCCCTGAATATCTAATTTAGATAAATACTTAGCTGTCTCTAGCATCATTTCTTTAGTTTCGTACGGTAATCCATTAATAATATGCACTACTACATTAATATTATTTTTACGTAAAAGATTAACCATATCTGTAAAACATTTCAAATCATGACCTCTATTTATTAATTTGGAAGTTTTATCATGAATTGTTTGGAGACCTAATTCTACAGTTAAATAAGTCCTTTTATTTAATTCTTTTAAATATTCTAAACATTCGTTAGATATACAATCAGGTCTTGTAGCAATACTTAGTCCGATAACGTTATCAAGCTTTAAAACACTTTCGTATTTTTCTTTTAAATCTTCTACTTCAGCATAAGTATTACTATTAGCTTGAAAATAAGCTATATATTTACTATTTTTCCATTTTTTTGACATTATATCTTTTACTTCATTAAACTGTTCTATTAAACTTTTATTAACATTGCCAGCATAATCACCACTACCTAATTTAGAACAGTAAATACATCCTCCATACCCTTTAGTACCATCTTTATTAGGGCAAGTAAAACCAGCATTTAAACTTACTTTAAATACTTTAGAATTAAATTTATGTTTAAAAAAATAATCAAGAGTATAATATCTTTTGTTAGAATCGCTATATATAAACTTCATAGAAGCCTCCTTAAAACATAACAAATATATTATAACAGATGATTATTAGTAATAATTATTAATTTAATAAATATATCGAAATATTTAAGTATAAAGCAAAGCAACACCATATTAAATAAGGTAACTGTAATAGACCAGCTTTTTTATTAATAATTAAAAATCTTAAAATCATTATAATAATTAAGATAATTAAAAGAACTAGCCAAATACTTGAGAATAAACGCCACTTAAAGACAAAGAAGAAAATAGTCCAAAAGAAATTGACGAATAGTTGAGCGAAATAAACTAAATAGGCATTTTCTTTAAAATAACTACTATCAGTTACAATAAGATAAAAAGATATGCCCATTAAGATATAAAGAATAGTCCAGACAATGGGAAAAATAAAACCTGGTGGTGCTAGAAAAGGTAAAGTTAAGTTGCCATAATCCATAAAAGGCATACTGATTAATCCTGCTAAAGAACCAATTATAACAGGAATTAAAATACTAATAATAAGTAATTTCCAATTAATTTTTTTCATAAATATTCTCCTTGTTATTTATTATGCCTATATATATTAATTTATTCATATATTGTTGTCTATTTTGGTCTAGTAAAATGGTCTTTATAATCTAAAAAAAACGTGTTATAATTTAAAGAGTAAGATAAAGGGGCGACTAATATGTATGATTTAGGTAAACAATTTCATATGGATTTAAACAATCTAAAATGTAAAACATCTTCTGTCATCCAAGGAGCAAGATACCGTATTTCTGTTTTAACAGAGAGATTAGTTCGTTTAGAATATAATAAAAATGGTGTTTTTAATGACTTAGGAACAGAATTAGTAACATTTAGAAATTTTGAAAAACCTAAGTTTACTGTAACCGATCGCGAAGGATTAGTAATTGAGATTAATACTAAGTACTTTAAATTAGAGTATATGAAAGAAATGCCTTTTAATGGTAATGGTATTAATTCTGCTAAAAATTTAAAAGTATCAGTTGTAGGCACGGAAAATTTTTGGTTTTATGATCATCCCGAAGTAAAAAATTATTTTGGTTCTAATAATGTTTTAGATAAAAATCCTACTAATAAGATAAATCGTGGCTTATATTCCTTAGAAGGTTTTGTTAGTATTGACGATAGTAATACTTTAAGATTAGACGAAAATGGTACTTTTATAAGTCCTAATCCTGACAGTGTTGATTTATATTTATTTGTCTATGGAAAAGATTTTGGTTTTGCTATGGCAGATTATTTTAAATTAACTGGTATGCCTTCTTTTATACCTAGATATGCATTAGGAAACTGGTGGTGTCGTGATAAAGCTTATTCTAGTAGTGATATTGATACTTTACTTGATAATTTTAATCAAATAGAAGTACCTATATCAGTATTATTATTAGATAAAGATTGGCATACAAGAAGTATTATTAATAAAAAAGAAACAAAGACAGGATATACTTTTAATACAACTTTATTTCCTAATCCTAAAGAATTTATTGATAATTTGCACAACAAAGGAATAAGAATTGGTTTAGAAATAGATCCTAGCGAAGGTATTTATCCATTTGAAACATATTATTACGAAGCTTTAAAATACTTAGGAGGACAAGCTGGTAATATTATAAAGTTTGATCCACTAAATCCTCGTTTTTTAGATGTTTACTTTAAAGTATTTATTCATTCATTAGAAGCTTTTGGAGTTGACTTTTTTTGGAATGATTTTAGTAATTTAAAAGATTTAACTACTTTATGGGTTTTAAATCATTATCATACATTAGATCTTATGCGTAATAATAAAAGACCACTTCTTTTATCGCGTAATTCCTTAGTTTCAGCTCATCGTTATCCTGTTTTATATTCAGGTAATCTTAATGTCAGTTGGAATAATTTTAAATTAATACCTTTCTTTAATTTATCCGCATCAAATATTGGTGTATGTTGGTGGAGCCACGATATTTGTGGTTATAGTGGAGGTATCGAAGAACGAGAACTATATATTAGATCTGTCCAATTAGGGGTATTTAGTCCTATTTTAAGATTTCATTCAGCAGGAGGAAAATATTATAAAAGAGAACCGTGGCTATGGAATAAAGAAACTTATGAGATAGTAGATGATTATTTAAAATTAAGACATCAATTAATTCCTTACTTATATACCGAATCTTATAAATATTCAACTACTGGTTCAATGGTATTTCAACCTTTATATTATGTTATACCTAAAGTTTATGACGATATATTGTATCGTAATGAATACTTTTTTGGAAGTGGTTTATTAGTTGCTCCTATAACAACTAAAAAAGATTTGACTATGAACAGGACTATTCATCGTTTCTATTTACCAGAAGGGGTATGGTATAACTATTTTACTGGTAAAAAATTTGCTGGTAACAAAAAACACGTCGGATTTTATAAAGACGAAGATTATCCTGTTTTTGCTAAAAGAGGAGCGATTATACCTTTATCAATAAAAAGTAATTATAATAATACTAGTAATCCTACAGATTTAGAAATACAAATATTCCCTGGTGCGAATAATGTTTATGAATTATACGAAGATGATGGTATTTCTCTAAGATATAAAGACAATATATGTTTTAAAACAATAATTGAATATACTTATGCTACCGACAATTATACTTTATCGATAAGAAGCGATCGTACTAATAAAAGAGATATAGTACCTGAATATCGTAATTTTGTAATTAGGTTCCGTAATACTAAAGATGTTACAACTGT
This sequence comes from uncultured Bacilli bacterium, assembly GCA_947627965.1. Classification (GTDB taxonomy): domain Bacteria; phylum Bacillota_I; class Bacilli_A; order RF39; family UBA660; genus RGIG3091. The sequence goes on along the minus strand of CANQYA010000063.1, from coordinate 1,171 downwards.
AACTTGTGTTAACGATAATAAAAATATACCTTTTACTTGTTATCCTGATGGACGTGATTACATAGTTAAAGTTGATAATGTTTATTCCTTTTCTAACTTAACTATTAATTGCCAAGGTAAAGGAATAGAATTAGACGAAATAAGAGTTATTAACGAAGATATAGACGACATATTATCTGATTTACAAATTCAAACTGATTTAAAAGAAAAAATATCCAAAGCTATTTTTGAAAATGACAAAATAAAAGGAAAACGTATTGCTTTAAGAAAATTAAAAAGAGAAGGATTAGATAAATCTATTATAAAATTATTTTTAAATTTACTTGAATATACTGACGAAATCTAATATACTATATAATATATTTATTTACTTAGAAAAGCAGTAATATAATTAATTATTAATAGAGAAATAGTGTTTGGTGGAAACTATAATAAAATTATATGAACTTGTTTCTAATAAAAGTAAATCGCTTTAAAGCGTTAAAAGCAAGAGTATAGTTTTATCTATGAATTAAGGTGGTACCACGTGAAAAAAACGTCCTTATGTTTAGGGCGTTTTTATTTGGTTAAAAGGAGGTTTATGTGATTTGGTTTATAATAACAGTTATTATTACTTATTTAATTTATTATCTCTTTATAATTAGAAAATATGATAGTAAAGGTAAAAGAATAATTAAAGAAAAACATAAGAAAAAGAAAAAAGTAATTGATGAAGCAAGATATCCATCAGAAGTAGAATTATTTATATATAAATATAAAGTAGATATAAGTAAAGTTAACTTTAGAGCTATGTTAAAACTGATTGGGCTTGTTTGTAGTATAGATATTGCTATTATTGTTACTATTGTAAGTTTTTTAAAAACAGATAATATATATATCCAATTAGGAGTAGGTGCTTTATTAGTAATACCAGTAATAATAATAAGTTTTAATATATTAGGAAAAGTATTTAAAAAGAAAGGATTGACAAAACATGTATAATTTTAAAGAAATAGAAAGTAAATGGCAAAAATATTGGGAAGAACATAAAAGTTTTAAAGCCATAGATAATAGTGATAAAAAGAAGTTTTATGCTTTAGTAGAGTTTCCTTATCCATCAGGAGTAGGTATGCATTTAGGACATATTAAAGCTTATTCAGGACTTGAAGTAGTAGCAAGAAAAAGAAGAATG
>CANQYA010000062.1 GCA_947627965.1 uncultured Bacilli bacterium | reverse complement strand
TAACTTAGTCTTTACTGCTTTTCTTATTTTTTCTGGTATAGCATATAAAGGTGTATAACCGAACCAAATAAATTTATATTCTGGTAATCTTTTAGCTAATTCGACAAAATCCAAAATACCTTTACGTTCGAGATATAGACCTATACCAACAATTACTTTATCATTTTTACTGTAACCATAAGTCTCTCTAAAAAGCTCTTTTCCTTTTTTAGTAGGTGCAAATTTTTTTAATTCAATACCATTAGATATAGCAACAATTTCTCTATTTATTCCATATTTATCTAATATTTTTTTAGAATATGGTGTTGGCGTAATTATATAATCCCCTAAACGATAACAAGTTATAAGCCATTTTTTAAACATAGGTGCAACTTGGTTTGATAAAATAAAACTGTTTCTAAAATCTTCTTCTGTCGAATGGGCATGATAAACTATTTTTTTACCATTTTTTTTAATTTGTTTAGCTAGTGCAAAAGATTTTAGATAATAAGTATTTATATGGGCAATATCAAAATCGTCATTAGGATCTAAAGTATACTCCACTCCTACTTCTTTTAGGGCTTTCATTTGATGTTTAATAGCTTTCCCTAAACCACTTTTTCCTATATATTCTACTCCTTCTGTATACAATAAAACTTTCATGTTCCACCTCAATTTTATCAATCTTATTATACACAATGATTAAGGAAAAATCTATATATTTATAGTTACAATTTAGTAATATTATTGCAATAAAGATTTTAAGTTTTCAATCGCATTTTTTTCTACTCTTGAAACTTGAGCTTGGCTAATTCCTAATTCTTCGGCTATTTCCATTTGGGTTTTACCAATTATAAATCTTTGATCTAAAATAAATTGTTCTCTTTCATTAAGTTTCTCAATCGCATCACCTACTGACAATTTGATATCTAAGTCTTGGTTAGCTACTTTTTTATCCTCAATTTGGTCAAATAAGTATATAGTATCCCCACCATCAGAATAAATTGGTTCAAAAATACTGACAGGATCTTTCATCGAATCAAGAGCATTAATAATATCAAAGGAAGATGCATCTAGTTCTTTTGATAATTCTTCAATACTAGGTTCTACACCATTTTCCATTATTAATTCGTCTTTTTTCTTTAATGTCTTATAAGCTAAATCTTTTAATGATCTACTTACTCTAATACTATTATTATCTCTTAAATACCTTCTTACTTCACCTTGGATCATAGGAACACAATAGGTGGAAAATTTAACCCCATAAGATAAGTCAAAATTATCGATAGCTTTAAGTAATCCTACACACCCAATTTGAAACAAATCATCCATATTTTCTTCTTTATGAGAGAATTTTTTTAATATAGATAATACTAATTTTAAATTACCATTTACTAATTCTTCTCTTGCTGATAAATCCCCCTTTTGTAATCTCTTAAATAATTCGTCCATTTCCTCCCCTGTTAAAACTTTTATATTTGCTGTATTCACGCCACTTATTTCAACTTTGTGACGTGCCATTATTTTTTCCTCCCCTTTTAATGTGAAAAACAATAAAAAAATTTATTCACATTTTAGGGTTTTTATTAAAAAAATAAAACTAAGAAAAAGTTTAATTATAAATTTTTTTCTTAGTTTTACTAATTTCTTTTTTGACATCTTGTAAATGTTCCATAGCTGTATCAATAAAATATTCTTCTATTTCTTTTGGTAATTTATCTTCTATTTTTTGTTCGACATTAGAAATAATTAAATTTATATTATCGCTTAGTATTTTAGCTTTTCGTGATAATCTTCTAATATATACTTCTTCGTTAGATTCTAATAACGAATGTAACACTTTAAAATAATTACCGTCATCGTCACGATTATACATTAATTTTAACTCATCCATAAACAAGTCAAAATCGTCATCTATCTTGTGTTGCATATTAAATATTCTACCCCTATCAAAGTTAGGTGAAAGTTTTTGGTCATTTAATATTCCCCAATTATCACAATGATTATCATTATTAAGTGACAAAATATCTAATATTAAACTATTTTTAAGCCCGTTAATAATAGAAGATACTATTTTTATTTTATTAGGATTATTTTTATATTTATCTTGTAATATAATTTCTACATCTTTGATATTATTTAATAAAACGACAGCTTCCCCTAATGGTATATTTTTAGGATTAATACCAAATAAATTACATAATTCGTTATCTTTTTGTAATCTATTTTCGTAGAAATCAGCAATTAAATCAAATCCCGAATAATAATGATCATCTTCTTTCATAAAGTTATAACTTATAGAGCCTTTGTAACCTTTAAAAGTTGCTAAATCGTAATGAGCTGTACTAAACCCTAATAATTTAGCCATTTCTTCAGAAAAAAGTTCGCCATATAATTCGTTACTACGATATCCATTTTTCTTAAACAATACTATTTTTTGTGAAGTTATTGGATCAATTATCCAAAATTTATCGTCTTTACCTGCAATTTCAACATCGACAAGACCATTTAAAAATAAATCTTCTTCATCGATATAAGGTCTTTGTAAAGAGTTATAAAAATAGTCGTCTAAATCCAAAAAACCTTTTATTCTTTTTAAATTAATATTATTCAATATAACTTTCATTTTATTTATTTTTTATAGCATATAAGTATGCATCTCGGCACATATCTTCTATGCTTTTTTCTGCCTTCCAATGTAATTTTTTTAAAGCATAACTACTATCCGCATAACAAGTAGCAACATCTCCAGGGCGACGTTCTACTATTTTGTAATTAACTTTGACATTATTTACTTTAGAAAAAGTATTAACTATTTCTAAAACACTATATCCTTTTCCTGTACCTAAGTTATAGTAATCAATACCAGTAGTATTAGTAATAGATTCGATTGCTTTAATATGTCCTTTACTTAAATCAACTACATGAATATAATCTCTTACGCCTGTACCATCTTTAGTATCATAATCATTTCCAAATATATTTAAACATTCTAATTCGCCTGTTGCCACTTTAATAATATAAGGCATTAAATTATTAGGTATATCGTTAGGGTTTTCACCAATTAAACCCGAAGAATGGGCTCCTATCGGATTAAAATATCTTAAAACAGCAATACTCCATTCATTATCAGAAGTATATAAATCTTTTAAAATTTTTTCAATCATTAGTTTAGTAGTTCCATATGGATTAGTAGTCGATAAAGGAAAATCTTCTTTAATAGGAAGTGTTTTAGGACTACCATATACTGTAGCACTCGATGAAAAAACAAGTTTTTTTACGTTGTGGGAAGCCATTACTTCGCATAATGTTATCGTCGAGCATAAGTTATTATGATAATATTTTAGTGGTAATTTTACTGATTCTCCTACCGCTTTATAGCCAGCAAAATGGATAACAGCATCGATTTTTTCTTGATCAAAAATTTTGTTTAATAAATCTTTATCACATACATCGCCTTCATAGTAAGTAAGGTCTTTATTGGTTATTTTTTTTATTTTATCAATAACACCTTTTTTAGAATTAGATAAATTATCAATTATTACAACTTGATAATTATTTTCTAAAAGTTCTATACAAGTGTGACTACCAATATAACCACACCCTCCAGTAACTAATATTTTCATATATCCTCCTTATATATTTTTTAACTTAGCAAGTAGTTTTTTATATAATTTTATATTATTAGAGTATTTATTTTTATCGTCTATTTTAATAATTATATCATAACCACCATCTTCAATAAAATTGGTATCATACTCTATTTTAAAAATACCTATATCTTCTTGTAAATATTTTTTTATACTGTCACAATCAATTTTATCTTTTACTTTTTCTAAAGAAGTACGCATTCCAAAGTTATTAGTATTTTTATTAAATCCTAAAAACCAATCATAAGTATATAAACTTCCATCGCTATTTAAAATCATTCCTTGCCCTTTAGTGCCATTCCATTCGTGCAAATCAATGATAGCGGATACACGCATTTTTTCTAGTTTTTCTGCTACTTCTTTTTCTTGTAACTCCCCTGTCACTTTATCACCTCAATACTTAATAAATTATACTAAAAATATAATATTGTCAAATTTAGATATCCTTCTTCAATGAAAATATTTTTTAAAAATTATCGTCCATTAAGAAATCAAAAATGTTAATGTGCTTAATACCATTTTGTGAATAATCCTCTTTATTAGTAGATATTACATACTTAGGGTAATTATCGCTTATAGTATTAAAAGCATTAAATTCTCTATTTCTTGTTTCTTCGTTTGATAAATCATAGCAAGCTTGTATATATTTAATACTTTTATTTTTAGATGCGATAAAATCTATTTCACCATCTTTTGTTTTTCCTATATATACTTCATATCCTTTTTTCACTAATTCATTGTAAATAACGTTTTCAAAAGCTTGTGAATAATTAATTTCTTTATTATTAGTTTTAATTTTTTTTACTCCCAAATCAGTAGCATAAAATTTATTTAATGATTTCAAAACAGCTTTACCATTTATATCATATCTATACACTCTATTGATAATAAAGGTAGAACAAAGTGCCTCTAAATACTTATAAAGTGTATCAGTAGAAACTTTGTTATCATTTTTTTCTAAATAATCTAAAACATTAGTAGCAGAAAATTCTCTCGTTTCAGTTTCTAAAACATATTGTAATATTTTATTAAAAGAAGTAACATCAGATATTCCTAATCTTTCCACAACGTCTTTAAGAAGTATTGAATCGTAAACATCTCTTATATAATTTTCTTTTGAATCGTTATTAGTAAAAAGAAATCTTTGTGGTAAAGAACCCCACTCAAAAATATCTAACAATAAGTCAAAATAATTTTCTTTTTTAGTATTAGTAAGTTTCACTACTTCTTTAAAAGACAATGGATTAATTCTAAAACTTACATATCGTCCTGATAAATCAGTCGATAGTTCTAAAAAGGTCATTTTACTGTTTGAACCAGTAATAAAAATGCTAAATTGTTCTGTTATTCTTAAAGAGTTAATTGCTTTTTCAAAATCGCTAACTTTTTGAACCTCATCTAAAAATAAGTAATAAGTATCTTTATCTTTTATCATTCCTTTTATGTAATCATTTAATTCAATCGCATTTGTTATATTAGCATAATCAAGTGATTCAAAATTAATATATATGATATGGTTATCGTCTATACCATCAGCTTTTATTTCTTCTATTATTTGTTTTAATATTACTGATTTTCCACTTCTTCTTAATCCACACAAAACCTTAATTAAAGAATTAACATAATAAAAATCTCTAATTTTATTTAAGTAATATTCTCTTTTTAACATAATCCGTCACCTCTTATTGCTATTATATTACAAAATTTAAAAAATATAAAGTTTTTTCGTTTAATTGGAAAAACTTTTTGTTTTTTGCTTTTTTTTGGTTGTAATGGAAAAACATTATATAATGCATTGTTTTGGAACTTATATCTAAGTTATTTTTCTTCAATACCAAATATCAGCATACAAGATAACATACAAGATAATTGACTATTATGTGTTTTTTTAGTACAATAATTATATAAAAATGAGGTGTTTTTAATGAGTAAATATAATCCGCCTTTTGAAATAACAAATAAGATACTTAATCTGGTTTCTTCCATAATGAAAAAAATTGGAAAATTGGACAATTATAAAAACTTAAACAAATTATCAATTTTAAGGCGAAATAATCGAATCCACTCAATTCATTCTTCGCTTGCAATAGAAGATAATTCTTTATCTTTTAAGGAAGTAAAGGATATTATAGACGGAAAATTAGTTATTGGTAATCAAAAGGAAATACAAGAAGTAAAAAATGCTTATAAGGCATATGAAATGATGAAAACAATAAATCCATATTCTATAAATGATTTAAAAAAAATTCATGGTATAATGACCTTTTTAACTGTTCAGGAAGCAGGTGAGTTTAGAAAAGGTAATGAAGGTGTTTTTGATGGTGATAAATGTATCCATATATGTCCTAAACCTGAAATGGTAAGTTCACTTATGGAACAATTATTTAATTGGATGGAAGAAAATAGA
>CANQYA010000061.1 GCA_947627965.1 uncultured Bacilli bacterium | reverse complement strand
CTTTCAGATAAATCATTCGTTATAGAAGAAGACGAATACTTTGCGACCAAGTTACCTGTATTTTTTACTGGTATAGTACATACTACTGTATCTCCTGGCGTATATAAATCAACAGTAAAGGTTGCATCAGTTGTTCCTGGTGTCAAAGAAATAGTACCTGATGGAGTAAATGAACTATTAGCAGGAGTACCTACACATGTTCCCCCATCTTGAAAAGCCATAGCTAAATTACCTGTTGCTGTAATAGAACCATTTATATTTAGACTACTTTGTGAAACAGCATAAACAACAACCAAACATAAAACAGCAGTAATAACTGACGTTATTAAAATATTTCTTTTCATTATTTAAACGCTCCTATCTTTATCATATTATTATTAATCATATTATCAATTTTATTTTAAACATAACACAATAATTAGTAAAGTACAAAAATGTAAATAAGACACTTTTTGACACTTATTTTTTGATACCACGATTATCCTTTTCTTTTTCTTCTTCTTTTATTGTAATTTGAAAAAGATTTTTATTTCTTGTAAATTCACTTATCTTCTTGCCAATTTGTTCTTTTAAAAGGCGAAACTTTACTGATAAATTAAACATAGCAAGTCTTGTCTCTACTTTTAAATTTCTTATTTTACCAGTATCTTTTAAATCAAATACATAGTAATCATTATTTATCTCAGGGTCGTCAATATCCTTTTGTTCGCTACTAACTTTTTCTTGCTTACGACCAAAAGTTTTAGCTAGTGTTTCCAACTTAGCTTCTTTTATTGCTTTAATATAAGAATTACGCATTTCTCTTTCTTCACTAAAGTTAGAATTATTAGCCATAGAGTTCAAATTCCTTTGAGCTGTTATATCTTCCAAACTATCTTGGAAATTACCCCAACTAGCATCAATCATGCCTAACATTCTTTCTTTATCAATTTTATCTTGTTTTTCATCACCATTATTATCTCTAATACGACGATACTTTGATAAAACCGCATTAGTGACGGCACTTTCGATATCTCCTAACGTTGCAAAAGAAGACGTTTCCATTCTCTCTCGCAAATCGACACCAAAATATTTTTTCATATTATAAATTAATTCTTCTTCATTTAATCTAACACTACTAAGTTTCGTTTTAGGTTCTAAATCAAATCCCCCACTAACAATACTATCATTAATAATATCTTTAACAGAACTTATAACAACTTTTTTCATTTGCTTTTGTATTTCTTTTCCTTCAGCATAAAGGACTTCTTCTCTTTCGGCAAATAATTCTTGACGCATAGTATAAAATAATTCGTCTTGTTTTTTATTAGCTTCGAGACTACTTTCAAATTCTCCTTCAATTACCCTTTGAGCATCACTTACTATTTTACTTACTTTATCGCCAGTCATTGGTTTACCTGGCTTTAATCCTTTCATTAGTAATTCGTCAATGGCTTCTTTAGGAACTTTTAATTTCTTCTCTAAATCGCCCTTAACACTACAGTAAAATTCTGTTACTCCTGGATCGTTTTGTCTTGCTGACCTTCCTCGTAACTGATCGTCATTTCTTTTCGTTTCGTAATGACCAAAACCAATTACTTTTAGTCCTCCTACTTTCATTAATTCGTCCTTTTTTTCTTGAGCAAAGGCTTTTAATTCTTCTTTTTTAGTTGTTAATATTTCTTCTTTATGTTCTAAAACGTATTTTAAAGCTGACTTTAATAATCTTTCTCTTTGAACACTAGATAACTGAACACCTTTAAATTTGTAGTCAACCATTTCATTAGCTTTTTCAGTTAGATATAAATTAGTAATATAATCCATATCGCCACCTAATTTAATATCGGTACCACGTCCAGCCATTTGGGTAGAAATAGTAACCGCTCCTTTAATTCCTGCTTGAGCAACAATTTCAGCTTCTCTTTTAGCATCAGAAGTATTTAAAGTAGTACATTCTATTCCTTTGGCACGTAAAAGACGAGCAAGCATAATCGATTCTTTATCGGAATAAGTACCCACTAATACTGGTTGTCCTTTAGCAATCGATTCCACGATAGAATTAATTGTAGCATTTATTTTTTCTTCTTCGGTAGCAAAAACGATTGTCGGTTTATTTACCCTTGTTTTAGCTAGAGCTTCTTGTTCTTCTAAAGACAATTCATGTTCACTATTTTTAGGAATTTTTATAGTAGGCATTCCATAAATATTTTCAAAGATATTTTCAGCTGATGTACCAGTCATACCTCCTACTTTGCTGTATGATGCGAAAAAAGAACGAGGCGAAATTTTAGCAATTTCTTTAGTATCAGGTGTTAGTAAAACATTTTCACTAGGTTTTAAAGTTCTTTCTTTTAATTCTAAAGCTTGTTGTAATCCATTTGTATAAGCACGCCCTTCCACCGCACGACCATCGATAATTAAAGTTAATTTTTTACCTTTGTTTCCCAAAAGGTCAGTTCCTTCCATCAAAGTATAATCTTTTCTTTCGGTAAAAGCAAAGTATGCTTTCAAAGCATTATTTATATATTGATTAAAACCTGTCTCTTGTACTTTTTTATGGTATAGCTCATTTAATTCATGAATACTAGGTATAAGTCTAGTAGCTCGTTCAATTCCCCTTAAAGTTAAATTAATTTCCCCTTTATCGTCAATAAAATAGTCAGCATCTTGCCCTAATTTAAAATCAGACGAATTAAGAATTAAATCCCTACTAAGAGGATCATTTATTCTTTTTTTAATGGCGTCACGACAAAAGTAACTAAAAGCTGTTAATTGTCCAAGTTCGGTTAGTTCAGCTCCAAAAGATTTAGAATAGATAACCGAATAAAATCTTTGGTTAAAACGGGATGCATCTTTATTACCATATAAATTTATATATAACTGCTCTTGACTATTTACTCCTAAACAATGTTCTTGATCTAAAAAAAGTTGATATACAAAGTCATTTGCTAATTGATAATTTTTTTGCTTTTCTAATTCTTCATCTTCGTTAACACCTGCAATTATAAAAGGTGTAGTCGCATTATTTACTAAAACTTGATCAGCTTCGTCGATAATAACAAAACCAGGTTTACCACGTCTAAAAACAACTTCGTCTTCACTTTTAGCAATTTGGTCATATAAGTAGTCAAAAGCTAAAGCATCACTCGATGCATAGGTAACATCACAACGATAAGCTTTTCTTCTTTCTTCTAAAGATTTTTTATCTTGATTATTTCTAGTTCCTGTAATAACTCCTACCGTTAGACCTGCTTCTTCTAAAATAGGACCCATATTTTTAAAACCACTTTCTACCGCTAAATATTCGTTAGAAGTAGTAATATGAACTCCCCTACCAACTAAAGCATTCAAATATCCTGCCACTATAGCAGTAAGCGTTTTACCTTCACCTGTCTTCATTTCAGCAATATTACCATCGCTAAGAGCCATTGCTCCAATTAATTGAACAGGATATGGTCTTAGCCCAAACCTTCTTCCTGCTTCACTAATAATAGCTAAAGCTTTAGGTAAAATATCTTGTAATCGTTCTTCGTCACCGTTTACATATGCTTTTAGCTTTTCTGTCTCTTGGCGAAGATCAGTCTTTTCATTAATCGCATCTTTATAGAGAGTAACTTCTTTATCACGTTTTCTTCCCTCGTAACCATATTTTTCGATTTCCTCTATTATCATTTCGTAATCTTCTACCGTCATAACGCACCTCTATTTTAGTAATACTTTCTTTTAGTATACCATACCTTCCTCTTTTTTAATAGCTTTTTTTGTTTCTTCATAATAACACTTTGGACACATAGAAACATATTTGACATTATCTTTATTGTCAATTAAAATACTTTCCCCACCTACTGCTACTTTCCCGTTTATATAACGGACGTTATAAATAGCTTTCTTACCACAACGACAAATAGTTTTTAATTCTTCAATCGAGTGAGCTATTTGTAAAAGTCTAGTAGACCCTTTAAAACCATTAGTTAAAAAATCTGTTCTTAAACCATAACAAATAACAGGAATATCTAAATAAATAGCAACCTGCATTAAGGCATCGACTTGCTTTTCTTGTAAAAATTGAGCTTCGTCAATTAAAATACAATTATAATTTTTAAATTTATCATTAATTATCTGCCATAAATCATCATCTTGTTCGATTAAATAATCAACTTCTTTTTCTAAACCAATTCTTGTATAAATTTTATTTTCTTTGCGTGTATCAAGTTTAGGTTTCATGATACAAGCTTTAAGATTTCGTTCTTGATAATTATATGCCGTTTGTAATAATTGAGCGGATTTACCACATCCCATTGCTCCATATCTAAAATATAATTTTGCCATTATGTACCTCCTATTTCTTAGCCCTTGGATGAGTTTTAAAATAAACTTCTTTCATACGATCATTAGTAATATGAGTATATATTGCTGTTGCAGTTAGGCTGTCGTGCCCTAATAATTGCTGAACACTCAATAAATCACAACCTTCATTTAATAAATGTGTTGCAAAGGAATGTCTTATCATATGAGGAGATATTTTTTTATCTATAGAAGTTTTTTCAATTATTTTATCCAGGATTTTACGAACACCACGATCCGTTAAAACACGATAATTTTTATTTATAAATAGATAATCAATATTATATTTATTTAATTTTTGATAACCGTCACTTAAATACAATTGCAATATTTCATAAGCATAGTCACCAAATCTTACTATTCGTTCTTTATTACCTTTACCAAGTATTCTTATTTCTTTATTAGTAATATCACTTCTTTTAATATTGACAAGTTCAGAAACTCTTACGCCTGTCGCATACAACATCTCTAAAATAAGACGATCTCTCTGTCCTAAAGGGGTAGTTAATGAAGGAACATTAAATAGTTCTTCTAATTCATTATATTGAAAGAAACGAGGTAATTTTTTTTCTTTTTTAGGAAGTTTAATACTTAAAAAAGGATTATTATCAATAATTTGTTCATTCATTAAATAGCGGTAAAAACTTCTTAAAGAACTGATTTTTCTGGCTACGGTTGCATTACTATTATTTTCTTTATCTAAATAAACAAGATAATCTTTTAAATCATTATATTTCATTTTTAAATAGTTATTTTTATAAGTATTAACATAATTAATGTATTCTACTACATCAGTTCCATAACTCTTAATCGTATCATTAGAATAGTTTTTTTCATATTTTAAAAACTTTAAATAATTATCGATTATTTTCATTGATTTACTATCTAACTCCATATTATCTTTCACCATAAAAATTATATCATGTAAAAGAAAATAATAAAACTATAAAGAGATTATATTTATTGTTTAGTACTTAATATTTATGTATGCTTTACTAAAAATTTAACGTTTAATATTAAATATTTATTATTTGTTATGTAAACTTTTAAAAAGGCTTATAATCATGTATCTTTTAAACTTGTTTTTATCCTTATTATTTTTCTTATAAATAAAAAAAGTATTAATTACCCTTCTTAAGATTTTACTTTTATTAAACCTCTTGCCTTAGTATAATTAATAGTCTTTTTTAAATTAAAACTTTTATTTATTAAATTATTGCCATAAGTATTTAAGTTAGTTACCATTTTCTTAGGAATTTTTTTCTTTTCATATTCATTTATTAATAACCTTAATTCACGAGAAAAGAAATATAAATCTTCATAAGGCATATTTAAAATATTGTTACGCCATGCTTCCAAAGTATCTTCTATTAATAAACGCATTTTTCCAAATTTAGTATGACCTAAACGGAAAAGAAAGACATCACTAATAGGAATGTAATACTCGCCATCTCTTGTAAAAACATGTAAGCCCTCTTTTTTAGCAATTTTATACTCACCAAAACTCATTTTGACCGTATGCGAAGTCGTACTTTTCAAATTATTATTCTGAAGAAACAACTTCATAAATAATTGATTACGGCTACTATATAAAAGTTTACGAGCTTTTTCTACTTCGCTTATATCTTCTTCCATAGAGTTAACTCTAGTACAAATAGCAACAGGATCATCAAATAAAATATTTAAAGGAATTTTATCATTATTATCTTTGACATATGAAAGGAGAATCTTCCCTTCGATAATATCGCCATCTTGACGGAATTGGCG
>CANQYA010000060.1 GCA_947627965.1 uncultured Bacilli bacterium | reverse complement strand
GCGTCACTAGTATCACTTTCCCAAACAAATTCGGGATCATCATGATATTTATTTTTTATCATTTCAATAAGACGATTAGTTTGGTTAAAGACAAAATATTTTTTACTAAAGCATTTATCACAAATATCTTTTAAAATATTTTGGTACTCTTCTTTGACGGAATTAACAAACTCTCCTACTTGGTTAGATAATCTAAAGTTAGTATATTCTTCTCCAAAAGCAATATCGTATATCTTACCTGTTACTAGACCATCTTCGTTTATTATAATTTCAACTTTAAAAGTATCATTCATAATATTTTTAGAATATTTATAAATATCTTTATCTTTTATAAAACCATAATTTATTAATTTGGGAAATAAAGGAATGGCTTTTTTAAAAATATCGTTTTCTATATTCATACCTACCTCGTTATTAAAGTAAATTATACTTTTTGTAAGGACTCATCGTAAGCTTTCTTTACCGCTTTAACTAATTCGTTAGCACAGGAAGTATTTTTCATACCACACATAATTCCCCCTAAACGTTTTTCTATTTCTTGGACAGTCATTCCTTCCACTAATTTTGGTACTGCCTGTAAATTACCAGGACATCCACCTCCTAAAAATTCAACATTAGTAACAATATCACCATTTAAATCAAATCTTATTTCTTTTGAACAAGTATTATTTGTTTTATAACTATATTTCATATTTTACTCCTTTTATTTACAATTTCTTTTATCTTTATAAATAGCTAACATATCTTTAAAACTCATTTTAGTACCATAATTTAATATTGCACTAGAATATATTTTTATAGTAATCTTAGCAATAACTAGAATAGTAATTATTAGTATGGCTATCGACAATAAAACAGTAGCTGGACTAGATAAGCCCATCATTATTCTAAAAGGCATACAGAATGGTGAAGATAATGGGAATAATGACACGAAAAGATTAAGATTGCTAGTAGGGTTCATCATCGTAAAATATGATAAATAAAATCCTACCATCGATAAGATGGCAACTGGTGCATTAGCTTGTTGGATATCTTCTGGTTTACTGACGGTTGATCCAGTTAAAGCATATAGGAAAGCATAAGTACCATACCCTAAAATAAAATAGATAATTGTAATAAGACCAAGATAAACAGTAATATTAGACATATTTAATACTTGATTTAATAATTCAGGATCGATAAACACTCTAGCACTTATATATGCGGTTAAAACAATTAATATTAACTGGACTAATCCTACTAAACCAATTCCAAAAGTTTTACCAATAACTATGTTTCTAGGACTAGTAGAAGTAACTAATGTCTCAATTATTTTTGATGTTTTTTCAGTAGTTATCGAACTAGATACTTGATAAGCACAAAAGTATATAGCATAAAATAACACGATCGATATTAACATTATAACAAAGACATCGCCCTCTGCTTCTTCACTAGATACTTGCTCTAATTCGACTAAGAAATTAGGGGTAATGGCTTCGATTTGTTCGAGAGTTAAACCTAATTTATTAATTTGAATATTAGTATATAAAGAATTAAGGCTATTCATTATATCTTCAGGAATTATAGTTGTGATATCGACTGTTTCAACGACATAAGTCATTTTAACATCATTATTTTCTTTAGCAATTATAATAGCTGAATCAATGTCATTATTTTCTATTTTTTCCTTAATCTGCTCATAATTATCATTTTCAATAATAAAATCATAACCTAAGTCATTATTTTTTAATGTTTCCAAATTACCTTCAAAAATATTATCGTAGTCAACAAGTAAAATTTTTTCATTAAAGCCGTCGCCTTCAAAGCTAGAAATAATATTAGGAACATTGAAACCAACTACTATTAAAACTAAAATAATAATAGTTGATATAATAAAGGATTTTCTTTTAAGCATTTCTTTCATTGTAAAAGACATTACTGTAAATATATCGTGCATATTATTCACCAACCTTTTCTATAAAGATATCATTCAAAGTAGGTTTCATTATTTCAAATTTATTAACTTTAATTTTCTTTTTAATAATATTAGTTAGTAATTCGTGAGCTTGGTCGCTAGAATTAATTTTTACTGTATATTTATTATCGGTAACGTGTTCAATAACTAAACCCTCTTCTTCTATTAAGTCATCTATTTCTTTTTCGGTATCAATTATAACTCTATTAGCTGGATAAGTATTTTTAATATCTTTTAAATTACCTTGTAAAACGGTTTTACCTTTATTAAGAATTAATATATCACTACAAAATTCTTCAATCGTTGCCATCTGATGAGCAGACATAATAACGTATTTACCTTTTTTAACTAAAGAAATAATAATATTTTTTAATATTTCCGTATTGACAGGATCTAGTCCTGAAAAAGGTTCGTCTAAAACAACTAATTCCGGATCGTGAATAATAGCTGTCATAAACTGTATTTTTTGTTGATTACCTTTCGACAATTTTTCAGCAGTCATTTGTAAGTATTCTGTAACTTTTAACTCTTTCGCCCATTTATTTATAGCTTCACTAGCTTTCGTTTTATCCATTCCTTTTAACTGAGCAAAATACATTAATTGATCATATATTTTAGTTCTAGGATACACTCCTCGTTCTTCTGGTAAATAACCGAAATTAACTCTTTTACGATCTACTTTTTCACCATTCCAAGTTATCTCGCCACTATCCATCGTTATAATTCCTAAGAGCATTCTGATAGTAGTAGTCTTACCTGCTCCATTAGTTCCAAGTAATCCAAAAACACCTGGTTTATCTAAAGCAAAAGATATATTATCTACTACTTTTTTATTACCAAAACTTTTAGAAACATTTTTTAAAATTAAACCCATATTAAACACCTCTATTTCTATTTACAAAAATAATCTTCATAAGACATGGACTTTGGTCCTATATAGATATCATTATTTATTTTATCTACATCTATCATGCTGTTGCAAGTAATTACGGTTAAACCCTGATTAGATATTTTTTGGTTATCACGATATAATTTAGTACCTCCATCTTTGTATGTCTCTATATATTCAAGTTTATTAATAAGATAAGAAAGCCCTTCACTATGACTAGATAAATAGTCTTTTAATTCGTATTTTTCATTATCTACTTCTATCTTAATACTATCAAGGCAATAACTATATATCGTTATATCATTATCAATATAATATTCTTTAGCCATATCCTTACAAGTATTATCGATGATGGTTTCTATTTCATAAGATTGTTTCTTATTTAAAAAACATAAAATAACTAAAAGGAATACTACAACTACCATAGCTACAATTAATATAATTTTTTTATTTTTCATAAATATTTTCCTACCCCTTCAAAGTAACACTATTATTAACTATTAAGGTACTATACATAAATATAACATCTTGTTTATCAAATGTAATATAATCTAAATAATTAGAACTTTTAATATATCTATTATCTATTAATGTAATTTTTTTATAATAATTAATTAATAATGGTGTAATACTACTACCAAAAGAATCTCTAAAGATAACTAATTCACGATCGGTATTACTATTATCGTTCGTTATTTCAATATAACTACTCGCTCCATCTAAATAAACCTCATAACTATCAAAACTATCTAAATTTTCTAAATTATAAACACTTGTTAATTCTTCGTTTTCTAAATACCATACTTTAGCGTTCATTATATCATAATTAGTTAAGTAAAACAATTTCTCTTTAGGAACATTAACGGATGCTTCTCCATAATAAACCCCATAAAAATTATCATATACATTTTTTTGATAATTAATTTTATTATATTTAAAATTCATTACTTCACTCATTCTTTTTACTACTTTATCAAGCCTTTCTTCTCGCCAATGAGTATCTGTTTTATAGTAATCTTCTAACTTCATTAAATCTCTAATATCAATATTTTTAATATCTAATTTATCCATTTCCCTATATATATAATCATAGTCAATGGATAAAAAGTCATTTCCTTTCAAATAATAATTTTTATCAGGAATAATCATTAAATAGACATTATTACTAGGACTTAATTTACTTTTATTAATATTTAAAATCTTTATAAAATTATTAATAGAAGCAATATTAGTGGGATACTCTTTTTTAAAGATATATCCATCTTTTATATAGATATCATTATTATCTAATTTTCTTAATACTTTATAATTAAAATTAGCTTTAATACTTCGAAAAGTATCCCGTAAAGGGAAGTGATCGAGGAAATATTTATCGACTTCATTTATATATTCACTACTAAGTTCAAAAGTAGGAAAGGTTTTAAGTTTTCTTCGTTCAGTAGGGCTTATTATTTCGTCTTTTAAAATTATTCCTAATATTGAAAAAAGAAAAATATATAAAGCGAAAATAATAGTTATAATTTTACTTTTCATAAATACCTCCTCTAAAATCTAAAATATAAAAAAGGATTAAACGATGCATCAATTAAAAATGCTGTCGATAAAGTTAATAAACCTAAATAAGTAATTGGTTCTAGAATATCTAAAATTATTTTATATTTAGAACTTTTTATTTTAGTAGTTAATACTTTAATTAATGGTGTAGCCGAAATAATAGAAATAATTAGTAATACTAAATAACTTCTAAAATAATAGTTAGTAACTTTATCTGTTAAAGGGATATTATTAAGCATAAACATATTTTTTAAGCTCATAAATATTTCACTTACACTATTAGCATTAAAGATTAGAAAGCTAATTACTACAATTAATAAAGTATAAATATATTTTAATACTTTCGTTTTTTCTAAATATTTACCTAGGAATAATTTTTCTATGATTAATAAAATTCCAAAATATAATCCCCATATAATAAAGTTCCAACTAGCTCCATGCCAAAAACCAGTTAAAAACCAAACAATTAAAATATTTCTTAACCATTTTATTTTTTTTACTCTATTACCACCCAAAGGAATATAAACATAATCTCTAAACCAACTAGATAGCGATATATGCCATCTACGCCAAAAGTCTGTAATTGATTTAGCTATTAAAGGATAATTAAAGTTTTCTAAGAACCTAAATCCTAAAATTAAACCTAACCCTATCGCCATATCGGAATAACCCGAAAAATCAAAATATATTTGTAAAGTAAAACTAATAGGTTTTAACCAACTAGCTAATAAAGTATCGGTTACTAATGATTTAGAAAATTCACCTAAAACGTTAGCTAATAAAACTTTTTTAGATAATCCTATAATAAATCTTTTAATTCCTTCGTAAGTTTTGTCAAAAGTATGCGTACGACTAACTAATTCTTTATTAATATCGCTATATCTTACAATAGGACCAGCAATTAATTGAGGAAATAAACATACGTAAGTCATAAAAACTAAAAGATTAGGAGCACTTTTATGCTTACCTTTATATACATCGATGACGTATCCTAAAGCCTGAAAAGTAAAGAAACTAATTCCTATTGGCATAACGATATACATAAAAGGAATATTACTATGAAAAAGATTATTAATATTACTAATAAAAAAGTCAGTGTATTTAAAGATTAATAATTGTCCAATATTATATATACAAGCAATAGTTAAATAAAGTTTTTTATGTTTACGTTTTTCTATTAATTTACTTAAAAAATAATTAATAATACATGATAGTATTAAAACAATGATATATTTAGGTTCTCCTAAAAAGTAAAAGAGTAAACTAAAAACTAATAAGATAAAATTTTTCCAACTACTAGGTACTAAAAAATAGATAAGTAGTAATAGTGGTAAAAAATAATATATAAATACAATGCTAGAAAAAATCATATCGCACCTCAAAAAAAGAAAGGATCTATTAGAAGACCCCTTTTATTATTTATTATAGATTATCAAATGCTTTGTTAATTAGATTTCTATTTTCTTCATTTTCAACCATAATTAAGATAACTAAATCCCCTTTACTTTTAACAATAACATCTTCGTCTTCTACCCAAACGCAAATCCATTTGCGAGGATTAACATTTTCTTTAATTGTTGTCTTAATATCTTCGACATTAGCATTTTCATTAGCTCTTATTAAAACAACGGAATAAGCAACGGAACCAGTAATATGTTCTTGGGCAAGAGCTTCTTTATAATCAATATCAGAAGTTCCT
>CANQYA010000059.1 GCA_947627965.1 uncultured Bacilli bacterium | reverse complement strand
TTGTTTTAATATGGTCAGGTACACCTTCACAACGACCTGTTTCTATATCTTCTAAAGCTTTATCAATAGCCATAATCGCCGAATTTGATTTAGGTGATAGAGCAAGTTCAATTACTACTTCGGCTAAAGGAATTCGAGCTTCAGGAAGACCCACTAATTCACTAGCACTTATAGCAGCCATTACTTTAGGACCCATACTAGGATTAGCAAGACCAATATCTTCGTAACAAATAACGCTCATACGACGATAAATACTATCTAAATCTCCTGCTTCAATTAGACGAGCAAGATAATGTAAAGAAGCATTGACGTCACTTCCTCGTATCGATTTTTGAAAAGCACTAAGGACGTCATAATGACCGTCACCATTTTTATCGTGAAAAAAAGCAGGTTTATTATTTATCTTTTTAATATTATCAATTCTAATTTTTTTATTACTAGAAGAATAGTAAGCTACTTCCAATAAATTATAAGCATATCTTAAATCATTATTTGATAACTCTGCAATATATTTAATAGTATCATTATCTATATCAATTCCTTCCAAATATTCACTTTTAGATGCACGGTTTAACCCTGTAATTATATCTTCTATATCTAATGGTTTTAATTCAAACAGTTGACATCTACTTCTAATCGCAGGATTAATAGAATGATATGGATTACTAGTAGTAAGACCAATAAGCGTAATAAGACCACTTTCTAATTGCGGTAATAACAAATCTTGTTTATCTTTATTTAGACGATGAATTTCGTCCATAATTAAAACCATACCATCGTACATTTTAGCTTCTTCAACGACAACATCAAAGTCATGTTTATTATTGATTGTCGCATTTAAAAAACGGTATCTTACTCCTAATTCTTTGACCATTGCATTAGCAATACTAGTCTTACCAATTCCTGGTTTTCCATATAAAATCATTGAAAAGACTTTCTTATTATTAATTAAATTAGTTAATATTTTATCTTTACCAATTAAATGCTTTTGACCTAAAACCTCATTAAGATTATTAGGTGCTAATTTCAAAGCTAAAGGTTTATCCATATAAATCAACTCTTTTCAATATAAGTTTATCATATCGAAATTATGTTTGCAATAATGAAATCAAATTTTATATATTTTACTTATTACTATTATAAGTGGTATAATATATACGGAAGTGGTATAGTGGACTACAGTTTATTAAATAAAAATGTACAAATAACTTTGCATAATGGAAAAATATTAAGAGGCTTATTTAAGTCATATGATAGTAAGACTAATTCTTTATTAATCGATACATCTTTTATTTCAAAAGAAAAGATTGCTAATATGCGTAAATTAGACGATATCGAAGAACATATTTTGTTATATAACACTTATATTGAATACGAAAGACGTTTATCTAAAAATACTATTGCGGGATATAATAATGATTTATTTAAGTATCACGAATATTTAAGTAAAAATAATATTAATAAAGTAAAAGATATAACTAAAAAAGATATTAATGATTACTTAATAGAATTAACCGAAAAAGAAAAGTTAACAACGAAATCACTAGCTAGAAAACTAACTACTATTAAAAACTTTCATACTTTTTTATTCCAACATGAATATATACCTATCAATGTAGCGTCTTCCATCGAAAGACCAAAGTTAGTCAAATCTTTACCAAAAGTCTTAACGGTTGAAGAAATTGACCAACTGTTAGATATAGAATTAAATACGATATTTGACTATCGTGATAAGGCTATGTTAGAATTATTATATGCATCTGGTTTAAGAATAAGTGAATTATTAAGTTTAACAATGAATGATATTGATTTAGAAAATTGTCTAGTAAGATGTATGGGAAAAGGTAAAAAGGAAAGAATGATACCTATTGGCGAATATGTTATTGATTCAATGAATAATTACCTTGATAAAAGAACAAAACTTTATTTAATGAATAAAGATGAACATTTATTTTTAAATAATCATGGTAAAGTTTTAAGTAGAAGTGGTTTTTTTAAGATGCTTAAACATCGTTTAAGTATGAAACAAATAAATGTTGATGTATCGCCACATACCTTACGACATAGTTTTGCAACTCATATGTTAGAAAATGGTTCTGATCTTAGAACTGTCCAAGAGTTATTAGGGCATGCTGATATAAGTACCACCAGAATATATACCCATATATCTAATCAAAAAGTAAAAAATGATTATGAAACATATCACCCAAGAAGTAAAAAATAAGGAGTGTTGATTATGAAGTTTAAAAGAATTTTTGTTTTAATTTTAGACTCGTTAGGAGTAGGGGAGGCTAGTGATGCGAACAACTACGGAGATAATGGAGCGAATACTTTAAAACATATTATTGAAAATAACGATATTTTTATACCAAATTTAAAGAAATTAGGTTTTCTAAATACAATTAATATGGACGATAATGATAATGTAGAAGCTTATTATACTATAGCAAAACCAATTAATATTGGAAAAGACAGTATTTCAGGTCATTATGAAATAATTGGATTAGAGTCAAAAGTACCATTTACAACTTTTTCAACGCAAGCTTTTCCTCGAGAATTAATCGAAACAATCGAAGCAACTATTGGTAAAAGAATAATAGGAAATAAAGTTACAAGTGGCGATAATATCTTAAATGAACTAGGGGATAGGCATATGAATTATGGTTCTTTAATCTTATATACGTCAAGTAATTCAACACTTGAAATAGCTGCTCACGAAGACGTCGTACCAATTACTAAACTTTATTCATATTGTGAAAAAATAAGACAAATTACCCAAAAGAATGAATGGCGGGTTGCTCGTGTTATTGCTAGACCTTTTTTAGGTAAAAATGGTAAATATCGTTTCACTAACGATCGTAAAGATTACACTTTAAAGCCACCAACTAAAAGTATCTTAAATTATTTAAAAGAAAACGATTACAGTGTTATATCAATTGGTAAATTAAATGATATTGTCGATGGGGAAGGGATAACCAAAATAATAAAAGGCTCTAATAAAAATATTGAAACAATTAATAAAATGACTGATATTATGGGTAAAAATTTTACTGGTGTTTGTATTACTGATTTAAGCGAATTTGATTCTTCCTATGGGCATCAAAAAGACGATAAAGGATATGCTAACGCAATAGAAGAATTAGATGTTGAAATACCTTTAATTTTAAATAAATTAAATACTGACGATTTATTAATTATTACAGCCGATCATGGTAATGACCCTACTTTCGGTAACAGTTATCATACAAGAGAAAATGTGCCTGTTATTATTTATGGTAGAAACTTAAAAAATCCTAAAAAATTACCAATTTTAGAATCAATGGCTGATATTGGTGCGACTATTGCCGATAATTTTAATGTAAATAAAACTAATATTGGAACAAGTTTCCTAGATAAATTAAAATAAAAAATAGGGGGGAGTACCCTACTTTTTTAAGTATTAAATTTAAATGTACAAGTCCCCTATTTTGTATTATTTAAAAAAAGTAGGGGAATGGTCTTTTTAATTAATTTTAAACTCAATTTAAACGAAATGAATAATAATTAGATGGATAATTATCCATCTCAATTCGTTTTAGACGCATTTAGATTTGATTACATTAATAATTATTTTAAGTAGATTATAATTAATATAGTAATATTATAATTTAAAATAAAAAAAATTATTAATTAGAATTATTATAAATATAAATTAAATAATAAATATTAAATTAAATATAAATACAATAATAATAAATAAGATATAGATATATTAAATAGTATTAATATATGCTAATACAATAATGTTATTATATTAATTATTTCTTAAATAAAATATAGAGAAGTCAACATAATATTAATTATCGGAACTTGTTTCATTTAACAGAATTTACTTTTTCTTCTTTTGTCTTATATCTCCTAGAGCTAATATATCTATCTAACATAATAGTATTATTTTTGGCAATATCCCATAATTGATATGCTTCACTGTCTAAAAGTATATCTAATAAGTCGGCATATTCAAGTATTTTATTTTTAATTATAAATTTTTGTATTTGCTGTAATAATTTAGATACTTCAGTATAGGTTAAGGCATCAACTTTATTTACATCAAAACCATTGAAAAAACGTCTTTGTCTATCGTCATATTGATATTTCTCAGGATTATCTAAATGTAAGTGATAGCGGTACATTCCTATCATGCTCTCTAACTTAATGGGTATAGTACCATTTAACTTATCAGTAACATATTCCTTTACTGCCCTACTCGTTGTAGGGTTTTTATAATAACAAATAACGTGATAATGTGGCTTTTTTGGTGTTCCATCAACATTAATATCTTTATCATGTAAAGGACTAAATGCCATAGGTAAACCTGTTTCAATAATAACTTCTTCCCAGTTACTAGGTAAACTATCTGGATAAACAACAAACGCCCAATTTCGACCCTTTATATTCATTTAAAAATCACCTCCTCTCTTATTAAATTTTGTCACGTGTCACATAGACCTAATAGGGGGGTGTCGTAGTAACACCCCCCTATTTTAAAATTTTTATACTTTTCTTGATTGAATTTCAGCTATTTTTTCTAAAACTTCCTTAGCATTTTCCTCATTTATTTCCGTGTATCCTAACTCACGTAAAGCTTGAACTTTAGCTGTATTCAATTCTTGAGTACGACTTAATTTTTCTTCGTTTTTGTGTTCAATATCTTGCACAAATCTCTTATGAGATTCCGCTAATTTCACTTTTGAAGCACTACCATTATTATATAAAGTTAATCCTGAAAATAAGATACTTTCAAAAATAAATTGTTGATCAGGATTAAAAACAAATTCCATTGGATCAGTAAATCCCATTGATTTAGACATATAAGCTAAAATATATTTAAGCTCCTTAGAAGTTTCCATTGATTGTAAGTAATGATATAAATAAACATAAGCATTATATGTATCCTTAGTATTATCTTCTTGTAATTTTTCTTTTAATAAATTAATAATATCAGTTAATAATTCTTGTTCTTTCTTACTAAATCCTTTTAAATCAGCAATTACTTCTCGATCTGAAGTATCTTTAACTCCTTCATTTAGTCTTCCTTCAACATCAATAATATAAGAACCATCTACTTTAATATCATTTATTTCCTTTTCACTTTTTATATTTAATAAACTCATAAGTCTAGTTGCTTTTTCCTTTGGCCAATCATTCAATGATTTTAATGCTAAATAATTATATAACATTTGACGTGACACACCTAAGTATTTAGCTAACCTAACTTTTGAAACCCCTAATTCATTTAATAAACTATTTAATTTATCCATATTCCCTACCCTCCATTTTAATTTTATCATGTTATTTGACATTGTCAAGTGTAAAGTGTAAAAATATGTTCTTTAATTATAATAAATACCAAAGCTTTTTATTATCTTTTCTTACTTCTTTAATTATTCCTCCACCAATACATTTCTCGTTATCGTATAAAACGCAAGCTTGTCCAGGAGTAACAGATTTAATATTATCGTACTTTACTAATATTTCATTATCACTAATATACTCTAATTGAACTGGATAATCGATCGCACGATACCTAAATTTAGCAGTACATTTAGTAGGTCTTAATTCACAATTAAAATTAATATTATCGATAATACAACTATCAGAATATAAATACTTATTATCACTACCTAAGGCTACATATAAAATATTATCTTTTAAACTTTTACCAACGACAAACAATCTATTATCATTCCCACCGATATTAAGCCCTCTTCTTTGACCGATAGTATAATACATTAAACCAATATGTTCCCCTACTACTTCGGAAGTATCAATATTAACTATTTTACCTTTTTGATTAGGTAAATAATTTTTTAAAAATTCTGTAAAATTTCTTTCGCCAATAAAACAAATACCTGTTGAATCTTTTTTATTAGCAGTAACTAATCCATATTCTTTAGCAATTTTTCTTACTTCATCTTTTTTGATATCACCAAGAGGAAATAATACATTACTAAGTTGTTCCTTACTTAATTGCGATAAAAAATAAGTTTGATCTTTATTAGTATCTTCACTTCGACAAAGATAGCCATCTTTTATTTTAGCATAATGACCCGTAGCTATATAAGAAGCTCCTAATTTTTTAGCTTCTTTAATAAAATAATCAAATTTAATATATTTATTACACATAATATCAGGATTAGGTGTTCTTCCCTTTTTTAATTCATCTAAAAAATAAGTAAAGACATAATC
>CANQYA010000058.1 GCA_947627965.1 uncultured Bacilli bacterium | reverse complement strand
ATTCGGAGATGGTAAGGAATGAATAAAAAAATAATAATACTATCTATGTGTGTAGCAATACTTATTATGACTATAGGATACTCAGCTTTTATTTCTAATATAAAAATAAATGGAACTGCTAATATAACCAGCACTTGGAATATTTTGTTTACTGATATAAAAGAAATATCTAAAACAGATGGTGTTAATGTTAAAGAAGACCCAACTATAAGTGGAACACTAGCAACTTTTAATATAGGATTAAACTATCCAGGTGATAATATTGTTTATGAAATAACTGTTGAAAATAAAGGAACAATTGATGCAGTTATAAATAGTATTAATGGAACGCAACTTGGAAGTGACGTAATAGAATTTATAATAGACGGAATAAAAGAAGGAGATAAACTTGGTCATGGTGAAAGTAAAAATTTTACTGTAACTATCAAATATAAAGATGTAACGAAAGATCCTAACCTAAAAGATAATGAATTACAAATAGATATAACATATATCCAAGATTTAGAAGGAAAGCCCGAAAAAGAACCTGATATAATACCAACAAGACTATCACAAAAGATACTTTATGATAATGAAGAAAAATCAGATACAGGTATTAATTTCTCGCAAATAAGTAGTGATACTAATGGAAAAGGGTTATATTATACAAATACTAATACAGAAGATAATAGAGTAACATATTATTTTAGAGGAGCAGTAGATAATAACTATGTTTATTTTGCTGGATATTATTGGAGAATAATAAGAATAAATGAAGATGGAAGTATAAGGTTAATTTATCAAGGAGAAAAAATTGATGCCACTGGAAGTAATGCTCAAATAGGAACGAGTATCTTTAATACGGCAATAGGTGATAATTCAATGGCAGGTTATATGCACGGTACACCTACTACTTATACTGACGGACACGGAAATTATAGTGGCTGGGCATGGGATAGGAAGACTGGAACAGTAAAAATGGGAACAGACTATACATTTGACGAAAAAACAGGTGTATATACGCTTACTGGTGTTGTAGATGCTCATTATGACGAAGACCATCATGGATATTATACATGTTATAGCCAAAGTACCGCTTGTACTCATATGATAAAGATAACGCAAACTAAGGAAGAGGGAGACAATTACCAAATATGGGGAGGAGAAATTTATTCAGGATATTGGTCAACAAGTTATGAACAAGCTCATGCGAACGAAGTGGATTCTGATATTAAAATAAAATTAGAAGATTGGTATCAAGAACACTTAACTACTTATGACACTTATATAGCAGATACAGGTTTCTGTAATGATAGAAGTTTAGCTAGTGGTTATGAAAAAGTAGGTTTTGGGAGACAAGAAACATATTATGAGGCGTATAATAGATTAAAAACGAAGAGTAATCCTCAATTTTCATGCCCTAATCCAACACATGACTTATTCACTGTAACTAATGAAAAAGGAAATAAGAAGTCTACTAAAAAAGTAGGCTTAATAACAGCTGACGAAGCAGTATATGCTGGGGGTGTATATAATGTAGAAAATAGTAGTTATTACTTATATACAGGAGCAAATTATTGGACTATGAGCCCTTTCTGCTTCTATTCTGCTGCTTCCCGTATGGTCGATTATTCCGTCGCTTCGAATGGGTACTTGGGCTTTTCGAACGTTTGGGGTGCTTACGGTGTAAGACCTGTTATCAATTTAAAAGCTAATATTGAAATAACGGATATTAACGAGGACGGTACTATAAGTAATCCTTATGTTATAAAGACAAATTAAAAAGGACAATCTTAGTCCTTTTTCTTTACACGATTATGAATAATTTGTAATAGTTCTTCTTTTAATTCTTCGGAAGCATCTTCCCAAATAACTTCTAAAAATACCCCCATACCTGGTAAAGCAATTTCGTCTTTTTCTTTTATTGACTCTTCAATCGCATTTCTTAATGTTTTAATATCATCATCTCTAAAATTATTAATTATATGTCTTCTTATATCGATATCCATTATTTCATCTCCTAAATTTATTATGATTTTTTATTTACTAAAATATACATCTAATTTATAATTTAATTAGGTAAAAGTTAAGAGGGTTTTAATATGCAGTTAAGAATTGATGGGAAATTATATAAAGTAGAAATTATAAAAAAGAAAACTAATCGTAATACTTATATTCGGGTTAAAGATGATTTAACTATTTATGTAACTACTAA
The DNA here is from genome assembly GCA_947627965.1 of uncultured Bacilli bacterium. Lineage (GTDB taxonomy): Bacteria > Bacillota_I > Bacilli_A > RF39 > UBA660 > RGIG3091. The sequence goes on along the minus strand of CANQYA010000058.1, from coordinate 4,188 downwards.
TTATTTTGTAAGAGAAAAACAAATAGTTAAACTTTTAGAAGATAGCATACCATCTATTAGAAAGATGATTGAAGTTAAGACAAGGAAAAAAGATATTGATAGTAATTTTTATTACTTAGGTAAAAAGTATGATGTTATATATACTAATGCTAATGATCTAGTACTAGGTAATGATAAAGTATTTATTCCTAAAAATTTTGATTTAGATAAGTGGTATAAGAAAAAAGCTAGTACTTTATTTTTAGAAAGACTTAATTATAATTATCATAATTATTCTTTAAATATTCCTTATCCATCTCTAACTATAAGAAAAATGACTAGTAGGTGGGGAGTATGTAATACTAAGTTAAAAAGAGTAACTTTAAATTTAGAACTTATTAAAAGAGATATTATTTGTCTTGATTATGTTATTATTCATGAGTTATCTCACTTTATTGAACCTAATCACTCTAAGAAGTTTTGGACTTTAGTTGAAGAAAATTGTCCAGATTATAAAAAGATTAGAAAAATAATGAAAGAGTATTAAACTTATGATAAAATGTTTATAGGTGAAAAATATGCTGATAACTAGTTTAGAAAATGAACGAATAAAAAATTATATTAAATTAAAAGATAAAAAGTATCGTAAAAAGACTAATACTTTTCTTGTTGAAGGATTACATTCTGTTTTAGAAGCATATAAAAGTGGTAATTTAATAGAGCTTATCCTTGAACAAGACGAAGTATTACCTCTTGATATTCCTACTATTTATGTAACTAGAGATATTATTAATAAAATATCTAGTTTAGATACACCTATCAATGTTTTAGGACTATGTAAAATAAATAACAATAAAGAAATAATTGGTAGTAAAATACTTATGTTAGATGGTATCCAAGATCCAGGTAATTTAGGAACAATTATTCGCAGTAGTGTAGCTTTTGGGGTAACAACTATTGTTTTAGGTAATAATACAGTCGATTTATATAATGCTAAAGTCTTAAGGGCTACTCAGGGTATGATTTTTTATATTAATATAATAAATAAAGATTTAAAAGATGTAATTATGTCTTTAAAAGAAAAAGAAATACCAGTGTATGGAACTAAAGTAGAATATGGCGAAGATGTAAGAAATTTTCCTAATAAAGATAAAAAAGCTTATGGTTTAGTCGTTGGTAACGAGGGTTCAGGTGTAAGTAGTGATGTCTTAGATTTATGTGATAAATATATTTATATAGATATGGATAGTAGAGTTGAAAGTTTAAATGTAAGTGTTGCTACTTCAATTATTTTATATGAATTAAATAGGTGATGTTATGGAACTAGATTTAGTTTATATTGGTAAAATTGTATCTACACATGGTATAAAAGGAGAAGTTAAAATTATAAGTGACTTTCCATATAAAGAAAAAGTATTTTATCCTGGTAATGAGGTTTATATTGGAAAAGAAAAGAAACTTGAAATAATTAAAACTTATCGTATTCATAAAAAGTATGATATGGTTACTTTTGAAAATTATGATAATATTAATAAAGTATACGATATGATTAATTCCAATGTTTATGTAGATAAAAAGAAACTATTATTGAATGATAATATAATATTAGACGAAGATTTAATTGGTTTTGATATAGTTATTGATAAAGATTATTATGGTAAAATAATAGAAATATTTAAAGCTAGTCCAACTAATAAAATAATTCGTTTTGGAGAAGGTAGTAATATTTATTTAGTACCTTATGTAAAAACTTTTATTAAAAATATAGATTTATTAAATAAAAAAGTGGTATTATATTCAATAGAGGGGGTAATAAAATGCGAATAGATATTTTAACGTTATTCCCTAATATGTTTGATGGCTTTTTAAGTGAATCTATTATTAAAAGAGCTATTGAAAAAAAGATAGTTGAAGTTAATATTATTAATTTTAGAGATTATTCTTGTGATCCACATCATAAAGTTGACGATACACCTTACGGTGGAGGAAGTGGTATGGTTTTAACGCCACAGCCTATTATGGATGCTGTAGATAGTCTTAAAACAGATAACTCTAAAGTTATATTGTTGACACCTGATGGAAAAAAATATAATCAAAAAGATGCTTATTCTTTAGCTCAAGAAAAACATTTAATTATAATTTGTGGTCACTATGAAGGATTTGACGAAAGAATAAGAAGTATTGTTGATTTAGAAATAAGTATTGGTGATTATGTCCTTACTGGTGGTGAGTTACCAAGTATGATTATAAGTGATACTGTAATAAGACTTTTAGATGGGGTCATTGATAAAGAGTCACATTTGAATGATTCCTTTAATAATAATTTATTAGACTATCCGACTTATACTAAGCCTAGAGTATATCGGGGTTTAGAAGTTCCTAGTGTTCTTTTAAATGGTAATCATAAAGAAATAGAAGAATATCGAAAAGAAGAAGCTTTAAAAAGAACAAGAGAAAAACGTCCTGATTTATTAGATAGAAATTGAGGTGGGTTTATGGGAAAAGAACAAAAATTTTTAGTAGTAAAAACAAATGATTCAAAAGAAATAAAGTATTTTGAATATGATAAAATTTCTGGTTATAATATCAAGCCAAATCCCAAATTAAAGTTTCAAGATGCAATAAATGTCAATAAAATGATTTTAATTAATCCTAGTCTTATTGAAAAAATGGTTGATAAGAAAGTAAAAAGAAAATTTGATTATTTAATAAATTTGTTATCAGTTGTCTATGAAAATGATGACGATACAGGAGAAGGATTAAGATTAGCTTTAAATGAAGCTGAAAAATTTAGAATGGAATTATGTAATAAATATAAACAGTACATTAAAGAAGAAAAATATGATTTATTATTGAAAAAAATAGCTATATTAGAAGATGAATTATATTTACGTATACAGTATATGATTAATCGTTCTATGGAATTAGAATACGAAGAAGAAAATGTTAAAGAAGGTAAAAGTCGTTAATAATATATTGTAATATTTTTTTGTGCTTATACTTTCCTAAGGTGATGAATAATTGTCACTTTTTTTATTTTTTAGTTGCAATAATATTATATTTATAGTATAATCATTAACGTCTAAAAGACATTCAAGTAATCCGCTATATATATATTTATATGATTACAATTGAAGAAAAGGAGTGATATCATGAACGTAATTGATAAAATTACAGAAAAACAAATGAACCCTAATATTCCTGAGTTTAGAGTTGGAGATACTGTTAGGGTTGATGTAAAAATCATCGAAGGTAAAAGAGAAAGAATTCAAGCTTTTGAAGGTATTGTAATAGCTCGTAAAGGTAGTGGAATTTCTGAAACATTTACCGTTAGAAAAATTTCTTATGGAGTTGGTGTGGAAAGGATTTTTCCTGTTAATTCACCAAAAATTGCAGGTATTACAGTTGTTAAGAAAGGTAAAGTTAGACGTGCTAAGTTAACATTCTTAAGAGATGTAGTTGGTCAATTTAAAATCAAAGAAAGAGGGCAAAAATAAGACTACATTGTCTTATTTTTTAATTGAATTATGGAAAAAGAGAATAAAGAGAATAGAGATAATAAAGAAAATAAATCTAAAAATAACAAGTTTTTAAATTTTATTAAAGAGTTAATTCCTTATATAATAATCGTAGTTGTTGTTATTTTTGTAAAAAACTATATAATCGCACCAGTTGAAGTAACGGGAGATTCTATGTATAGCACCCTTCACGATGGAGATATTATGTTACTTAATCGCCTTGATTATAAAAGAAATGGTGTTGAAAGGTTTGATATTGTCGTTATAAAAAATAATAATACTCACATAATTAAACGTATAATTGGTTTACCTGGTGATAAAATAGAAGTAAAAGATAATGAATTATATATTAACGACGAGTTAGTAAAAGAACCTTATATCGATAAAAATACTATTACTAATGATTTTACTTTAAAAGATTTATTTAATGCTGAAACAGTACCTGATAATTATTATTTTGTTTTAGGAGATAATCGAGAAGTTTCAATGGATAGTAGAATGATAGGTTTTGTAAGTAAAGATAAAATCGAAGGAATTGCTACATTTACTATTTTTCCAATCAATCGTTTTGGTTCAAAGGGAATTTAATAATTTCTCTTTTTTTATTAAATTTTAGTTATGTTAAATCAAATGACTGATAATTAATTATGATATTCAGCATAAGCAATATTCAAATCAATTGGCATAGGGA
>CANQYA010000057.1 GCA_947627965.1 uncultured Bacilli bacterium | reverse complement strand
CATTGTTTATGAATGTTATCTTTATGTTCATAAGTCCATTCCCAACATTCTTCTAAAAATTTATCACGCCCTAATTCGTATTTATCAATACCATTACTTTTTAATTTATTAACAACTTTTGATTCAGTAGCAATGGCCGCATGATCCATTCCTGGTAACCATAATACATCATAATTTTTCATTCTTTTATATCTTATAATAACATCTTGAATACTACCATTTAAAGCATGTCCTAAATGTAAGTTACCTGTTACATTAGGAGGTGGAATAACTACACAAAAAGGTTTTTTATTTAAGTCATTACCAGCTTTAAAATACCCTTTTTCTTTCCAAAAATCATATTTATTTTCTTCAACTGCTTTATGATTATATTTTTTTTCTAACACATTTAACACACCCTTCATTTAATGCCATATAAGTTTCTTTTTTTAATTTATTAAATATATCTTTATTTTCATCACTTACTTTAATACAATTAACAAATTCAGAATAATTACCTAGTTCTTTTAACAATTGCAAAGATTCTTTAAAATTAAAGTCAAAGATAAAACCCATATTACAAATAACTGCATCTGATTTATTTTTAACATCTTTTAATAAAATAGGTTTATGTTTTTCAAAATCAGCAATAACTTTTTTACTAGGAATATCCTCTATTTCATTATTAAAATAAACTCTTTTTACTCTAAATATATCTATTTTATCAGCATCTCTAATTATATTACAAAATAATCTTTCTCTATCGTTAACTTCGTCAACAATAGCAAATTTATTATGATTACGAACAGCTTTTTTAATTATTTCGTCATAAGAAGGATCAGTAATAAATTTTCTTATTAATCCATCCTCAAATAATACTTTTACTCCATAATCAGCATGATCCATTTCATTATCTTTAAAGGTATTAAATTCTTTTACTTGTTTAAATCTTCCTATATCGTGACAAATACCAATTAAATATGCTAGATCTTGATCACTACTTTCTAATTTAAGTCTCTTAGCTATTTCACGACAATTATCAGCAACTTCAAAAGTATGATAATACTTTAATTGTATTTTTTCTTCTTCTAAATTAAAATTACTTACATAATTATCAAATACTTCTTTTATTTTTGTACAGTTCATTCTTCCTCCTTATAAAAAAACCTTATATACATTAATGTATATAAGGACGAATTTAACCGTGGTACCACCTTAATTTATATCTATTAGATATACCCTCATTTATTTAACGCATACATACGTGATTATCTACTTTATTTCAATAATCAAACTCCATTGCTACCTTCAGTAATCTTTATTATTCGTTTCCACCAACCACGAACTCTCTAGTAATAAATTATTACTTACTCCTCAATTTCTTCGTTTCTTTATATGATTATAGTCTATTTCTTTTTAAAAGTAAACATTAATTTAACGATAATTTAAAAGGATTATTACGTGTTCCATCGCCACTTACTATGATAGTATTATCTCTTAATTGAACAACAGGTCTTACTCCCATCGTGACACTAGTAAGTGTTGTTTGTCTCGTATTACCTAATATAGCATTCATTTTATTATTTTCATTATAATTAATTGTCCAAAAGTTTTTAGAACCATTTTCATTACCCGCCGTAAAGATATCACCTAGCCTAGGAATAGCAATAGGTACATTAACGGTACTAGTACAAGTATTACTAAAAGTTTTAGAAGTAACAATAGTCTCATTACACCACTTAGCATTAGTATAAATATATTTATAATCATCACCTAACTCTAGTTTATAAGTAACATTTAATAAATTAGATATATTAGTTTTATCAAAAGCAAAATTATTAACTAAATTAAAAGTAGATGTACTATAATTATTAACCATTATAGCTTTAGTAACAGAATCAATACTGACAATACGATATAAATCGTCACCTAAATATAAATATTCCCCACTATATCTCGAATTTAATAAAGTACCTTCTATAACATTAGTACTGTTACCACTTAAAATATAAGGAGAATTATAAGTACCACTACCACTTAAAATATAATTATCAGGTTTCATAGTGATAGCAGGTCTTATGGCATAATAAGTATTATTATTAAAATCTCCACTAGTAACATTATTATTAAATCCTACTCTTACATGAGTGCTATCTACATAATCTGCTAAAAGATAAGTAAAGTTTTCATTATAAAAAAAACTACCCATCGCATTAACTTCAAAGCTATTAAGTAATCCTACTTTTCTTGTAACTTGTTCACTAGTTCCTTGACTACTTAACGAAGATGTAGGTCCAACAAAAAACGTAGTATCAGTCAAAAAAGCATTATAATCTTTTAAGGTAGGTAAAAAGATTGTCTTTAACCAATTATCAACTTCGCTATTTTCATATTTAACGTTACTAGTTACATTTCTAGGAAGAACAGTAATAACATCGTCACTAACTAATTTTATATAATCATTAGTATAACTAACTATTCTCCATAACTTTCCTGAATACCAAACATAATTATTGGGATTACTTCCTGTTACAAAAGTTATATTTTGACTAACACTTGTCCCCCCATTACTACCAAAACCATTTTTATCAATCTTAGAAATTAAAGTATCTTCGTCTTCTTTTAAGTAACTAACACAACTTTCACTAGTATTTATTTCCTTTTTACTAAAGGTTTGTTCACCACTTTTTTTATTACAAGTAATATTAGTAGCTACATCTACTTTACCACGATTATTACTAAGTCTTATCGTTCCTTCACAATTAACATCTTTACTATTAAAAGCTTTTACATATTCTTCTTTAATTAATTCTTGTAAAGTTACTTCAACACACCCAATATTATTCGAACCACCTAAATCATCTTTTAACTTATTCGCATAACTAGAAGCCCCTGTTTTAACAACACTTACATAATTATTATATTGTTGTTTTTCGTTGCGGAAAATAACTCTTGTTACACTTGGCATAGCTACTAAAAGGATAAGACTAATTATAACAATAGTTGCAATTAATTCAATTAAAGTAAAACCTTTTCTATTATTCATATCGTCACCTATTTTCTAATTTAATTATATCATGTCATAATTATTATGAGCAACTTTTTTAACTTATTTTATTATTTAGAATAAATTATATTAGGTGAATGATATGTTTCAAGGAAAAGGTCATGGTTTCTTTTGTATGTGCGATGTCTGTAAAGCAAAAAGAAGATCTAGTCTTCTTTACTTAGCTATTCTTATCGGTTTAATAATCGTTGTCTTTTATCAATCAATATTACTTATTTTTGTTACTAGTAAAATTAATGCGGTTATCTTATTTTTAGAATTATTGTGTCTTGCTGTTGGCTTCTTTCGTATAGTATTTTGAAGTAAAAGATAAAGTACTAATTAAATAATTAGTAAACAAGTATACTTCTTTAGAATTAATTATTTCTCTTTTAGATAAATCAATACGATCAGGTATCAATATAGTAGCAAATAATAAGTAACATTCTTCTTCTAAAAGAGGATATTTACTATTATAAATATTAAATAAATCGTCAAAAGATATTTTATCATAAGTATTTTTATATAAACTAACTAAGTCATATATGGGTGATGCTTTACAAGACTTATCCCAACTAATTAAATAAGAATTATTATCAATTAATAAGTGATCTAGTTCTAAATTATTATGAATAGTTGCCACTCTAAAACTCTTTTTATTTTTAATTAAGTTATACCATTTATCAATAAAATATTTACTTAAATCAATACACTGATAAATAAGGGTACTATTTCTTAATAATAAATAACTACTAGGAGATATATAATTATTTTCTTCCGTTATTAATTTAATATTATTATAGTAATTAGATATATAGTTAAGTTTATTATTAATATCTTCGTATATTTCTTTAATAGTATCTAGTTCTATATTTTTATAAAAAGTTGTTTTATTATGAAGCATAGATATTATATAAACCATATTATAAGCTTTTTCTTCATAAGAAATATTAACACTATCAATATAAGGATATATATAATAACGGTCATCTTTAAGATAAGGACTTAAATAATTATGAAAGTTTTTAGCTTCTAAGTAAGCATATAAATTATCATTATCTTGTTTCTTTTCTTTTACGACAAATATTCCTTCTAAAGTATTAATTATTTTAATATTTTTTATATAAGAACAACTTTTTATTTTAAAATTTTTATTTATTTCTTTTAAGTTATTCATTTTTGTTAGGAATAATTATTTTACTACCTATTCTTATATCAGATAAGTCATTATATAAAGATAAGACATCACGAGTTGTATTGTATTTATTTAAAACAGTATCGAGACTATCTCCTTCACGAATAATATAAATATAATAAGTAGCAAAAGTCTCAGTAGTATCTTTAAAAGCAGAAAAAATAGATGGTTCACTGTTAGTAGTTGGTTCTTCTTGATTAGTAGTTGGTTGATAATTAGGATTTTCTTCTTGAGGTTGATAATTATTATCTATATTAGAAGTATCTTCTTCCTTAGGAATTTCTAACTTTTCCTCTTTACTAGTATCTAGGAAAAGATCTTCTACTTCGTTTTCGTCTATACATCTTTCTATTGGTTCGATAGAAGAATTATCTATAGTATTTGAATAATCTTCCATAATATCGTCAAAAATATCTTCTTTATCAGTATCTACTAACTCTAAATTGTCGATACATAAATCAATTTTTAATAATAATTTTTCTTCGTCGATAACCTCGTAAACAAAGTCGTCTATTTCTAATGAAATATTACTAGTATCATACTTGCTATCAATAGTAATTTCTATTGGTATTTTATAACTAAAATCTTCGTCAATTTGACTAGCATCAGTCATTTTATATGTACCTGATACAATAAAATCTCCCTCGATTGTATCTTTATCTTTTAATTCCAAGGTATGTTCCAAAGAAATGCTGGTGATTTTACTAATCATCGTTTTAAAAGTAATTTCCTTATTAAAAGGAACAATTTGCTTCATATAAAATTTCTCCCTTCTAATGAAATATATGTATTTAGAGAAATTTTATACCAAAAGAGGTGTCAATATTTTATTTACTAACACCAAATTTAGTAATTAATTAATTTTGTTAAACAGTTACATTTGTCATAATATTAGTAATTTCTTTTATTTTATTAATAACTTCATCGTAGCTGATATTAGAAGCGTATATGTGACTTTTCTTAAAATTATTCCAATATGATTTTAAAATACTACTATTAGAAATCACATCAAATCTTTCTTCAATTTCACTCAATAAATAACTTTTTTCTCGTCTATTAAATGTACTTATAATAGCTTTTCTTAAATTATCTTGTGTTGTTCTTCTTTCGTCACCAAATAAAATAGAAAGTAATAGTCCACCTTTTAGAATAAAATTATTCTTGTACTTACTAATTGAAATTCTATATAAAAGCCTTTCAAAAAAATACATTTGCATTAAATCTTGGGCATAACTTTATTTTTTTTGGCACGATTATTAATCTTAGCCTTTAAACTTTCACTATTCATAATAAGGTCTCCATAAATTCATGCACCTGTTTTTCAATACCCATTAATTTGGCATATTTATACAATTTAAAAGTATCGTGTTTTTCTTCTCTATAATATTTTACAAAAGCGTATTTAACATATTCAAAATAAAGATTATCTTTATCCTTTATTAAATCGCATAAACACCTTTCAATATCATAACATTCTACTTCTTGTCCTTGTGGACTTTTTACTTTTACTTTACCTAAATCAAAAATACTTTCATCTACATAATGCAAAGTAACATCTTCATTTTTTATTAAAGTGCCACCATAATTTCTTTTGACTGTAACATCATATTTTATTGGTACTCTTTCACATAAATTATGAAAATATAAAGCCGTAAAATAAGAATACACTGCATCATTTATTCCATACAATAAAGTATAATATTCGTCGCCAAGTGAATTTGGTAAAACATATACCCCGCGTTTAATTCGTTCAATTTTTTTCTTGCCAATAAGTCTTGTTAAAACAACCTTTGGTATATTTAATTTAATTATATCGCAAGTAGATATAATTTTTTTCTCACTTAAAATATTTAAAACTTGTTCTTCATAATTCATATTTATTGTTCCTTTCGTAAGGAATTATGCCACATTTTCCTAAAAAAAGGAACATTTTATTTTAAAAATATAAATAAAAAAGAACCTTTTACTTCTTTATTAAAAATTTTCATCAAAAATTAAATTATAATCTTTCATATTTAGTAATTTTAGTATAGAATTATTTATAGACATCAACAACACCCTTTATTTTGTTTATTTTTTTATTGTTTATCTACATTATAACAGGTTTGTGTTGTGATGTCTTTTTTTTGCATATTAAAGAGTGGTAAAATTTTTTTCACCACTCCTTAATGTTTAAGAACCGATTCTTATTTATTTTCATTTTGATTATTTTGACCTAAAATTTTAACGCCACCGTTAGCTTCAACTGTCTTAGTTGC
>CANQYA010000056.1 GCA_947627965.1 uncultured Bacilli bacterium | reverse complement strand
TAAGATATAATAATGCTACTATAAGGAGAATTAGTAGGCATTTAAGAGGTAAAAAAGTAAAAGATTATAATTATTTCTTTAAAAGTAAGTCTAGTTATAAAGGTTATTTTAAGAAATGTAATACGGCTCTTTACTATGGTAAGTATAAGAAAATGGAGGTTAATGATATGTATGAGAGATATTTAGAAATAAAAAGCGATTATCCTAGTAATTTAGTTTTATTAAAAAGAGGAAAATTTTATCGAACTTTTGATGACGATGCTATTATACTTAGTTATATTATGGATTACCAAATTATTGATAATCGAGTAGGTTTTCCCTTAGAAGGATTATTTAAAGTAAAAAATAAAATTCGTTCTTATTCTATTAATTTGGTAATTTTAGATGGTGATAAAATTATGTGTGAAGAAGGAAATAATGAAAATAATTATAAAAATATTTTAAAAGAAAGTTATAGCAAGTACGATAAGAATATTAAGATAGAGGAATTATTTAAGGTAATAAAGGAAAAGTTAGAGTTAAATATTGATAATTATAAATTGCTTAAAGATTATGTCGATACAATGTAAGAATTTATTTTAAAACAACTTGTAAAAAAGTCGTTTTTATGTTATTATGAATACGTCAAGGAAACTTGCATAAAATAAAAAAAGGGAACACGCAACAAATCCAAGTTGAGTGCTTACCCTAAAAATAGGATGCACTTAATGTAAATTAGGTGCTATTTCTTTATACATAGGATCATAAGAGAAACTATGAGTAAAATGATAATTAATATTAGAAATACGATTAACAAATCTTTTTTCTTCATAATATCATACCTCCTCTCTTTTGAGAATTGGAGGTAAGCACCCAACTGCTACGAGTTCCTAATTACATTATACAATAAAAATAAGAATTTTAAATAGGTTGATTTAATTAAAAAATATTATGTCGATACAATGTAAGAATTATATGCTTTTATATAACTCTTTTTTTTGTTATAATACTTTATAAGAAGGTGTTATAGTGAATAAATTAGTAGAACTTGATGGGATTAAATATGATGAATATGTTAAAAATCATTCTTTAAAGTCACATTTTTTACAATCTTATTATTGGGGTGAATTTGCAAGACTAGAAAAAAATGTAACACCTTATTATATGGGGCTTGTCGATAATAAGGATAATATTTTAGCAGGAACTTTATTATTACAAAAACATTTACCTTTAGGATATTCTTATTTTTATGCTCCTAGGGGATTTGTTATTGATTTTTCTAATTATGAATTAGTTACTGAATTTACTAAAAAAATAATTGATTTTATTAAAACTAAGAAAGCTATTTTTTTAAAAATAGATCCTGATATTATTTGGCATGAAGAAGATAGCAATAATGAAGAAATAAAACAAGAATATGATAGAGAAAAAATATTTAATAATTTAAAGAAGATAGGGTTTAAACATTTAGGTTTTACTAAGAATTTTGAAACAATGCAACCTAGGTATACTTTTAGAATTGATTTTAATAAGTCTTGGGAAGAAATAGAAAATAATTTTTCTAAAACGACTAAACAAAGAATAAAGAAAGCTAATGATTATGAAGTAGAAGTAAGTATTGGAACTAAAGACGATATTGATACTTTTTTTCAATTAATGCTTTTAACCGAAAATAGGAAAGATTTTGTTACGCACAATAAAAAATATTATGAAACTCTTTATGAAATATGGCATAATTTAGACTTATGTAATCTTTTTATTGGTAAAATAAATATAGATAAAATATTAAATAAAAATAAGGAAGAATTAAGTAAGTTAGAAAGTGAATTAAAACCTTTAGATAAAGAAGAATTATCTAAGAGTGCTAAAAGTAAGAAAAAGGAATTAGAAAAAAGAATAGAAAAAATAAGTAGTGATATAGAAAAGTATCAAAATGCTAAAGAAAAGTATGGGAATATAATTCCTTTAAGTGCTCATTTTATTATTGAGTATGGTAATAAAGCTTGGGTTTTATATGCTGGTAATCATAATATATTATCAGAAACTTATACTAATTATAAGACGTATTATGAACATATAAATTATTATTATAAAAAAGGGATTAAAATATATGATCAATTTGGTACTATTGGGGATTTGAGGGATACTAATCATCTTTTAGGATTACATGAGTTTAAGAAAAAATTTGGTGGTAATTATATAGAATTTATGGGGGAATTTGATTATGTTACTAATAAATTTATGTATTTTGTTTTTACTAAATTAGTACCAATATATCGTAATATAGTAAAGAAAATAGCTAAAATGCGTAAGTAGAGGTGAAATATGGAACTAGTAGAATTAACCGATAAAGAATTTAAAGATTTTGCTATTAAAAATCCACTTATTAGTTTCCATCAAACTAAAGAGTGGGGAGATTTAAAAAGTGAGAATGGTTGGAAAAGTTATTTATTGGGTTTAAAAAATGATGAAGGAAAAGTAGTAGCAGGGTGCTTATTATTATCTAAAATGACACCTATAAAAAGAAATATGTTTTATTCACCTAGGGGCTTTTTAATTGATTATAATAATTATGATTTATTAAAAGAGTTTACGATAGAAATAAAAAAATTTGTTAAAAAGAAGAAAGGTATTTTTATAAAAATAGATCCGTATTTATCTTATCAAGAACGAGATATTAATGGTGATATGGTTGAGGGCGGTAAGAATAATAAGCAAGCTTATAATAATTTAATTAAACTTGGTTATAAACATTTTGGTTTTAATTTGTTACAAGATACATTGCAACCAAGGTGGATTTTTGTTACTGATACTAAGGATAGGACAATTGAAGATGTTATGAAGGATATGGATCCTAAAACTAGACAGATATTACGTAAAAATGAACGTGATTTTATTAGAACACGTGAAATAAAAGAAGACGAATTACCTCTTTTTAAAGATATAATGCAACATACAGGAGATCGTCGTGACTTTATCGATAGACCTTTAAAATATTATCAAGAAATGTATAAACATTTAGGGGGTAAAAATAATATTTTAAAAATATTAATTGCTGAACTATATACTAAGGAATTAAGTCAATCTCTTACTAAAGAAATTAATGATATTAAAGAAGAAATGGATAATCGTAAAACAAAATATGAAATGGATCCTTCTAAAATGAATGAAAAGAAATATTTAGCTAAACAAGAAGAAAGTATGGCTAATATTGATCGCCTTAAAAAGAAAAGGGAAAAAATAGAAAAGATAAGAAAAGAAAATGGGGATATTGTTCCATTGGGCGGTATTTTGTTTTTAATATATGGAAATGAAGTATTATCTTTAGTAGGTGGTTCATATCAAAAATTTATGGAATTTCAATCAGCGTATACAGTTCATTGGGAAGGTATGAAACTAGCTATTTTAAATAATTATTCTAGGTATAATTTCTATGGAATAACAGGTGTTTTTGACGAAAAAAATCCTTTATATGGACTATATTCTTTTAAAAGAGATTTTGGTGGATATGTCGTCGAATTAATAGGGGAATTTGATTTAATTGTCAATAAACCATTATATTTCCTTTACAAAGCATCATATAAAAGTTATCGTTTTATCAAGAATTTGTTAAATAGAATAAAAAAACATTTGTAATAATTGTAAAAATAATAAAATAATGGTAATATTATAAAAGAATAGGGGTGACAGTGTGGATTTTATAATTGTCTTTTTTAGAGATATGATTGATGGTTGGATATATTATACTATTTTAGTTGTTAATACTATTTTAATTTTTGCTATTATAGGTTATTTAGGAGAGCGAAAGAATAATGACTTAATTAAAATGGGAATGAATGCATCTTTTCCTGTTTTAGATAATGGAACAGTTGATCTTAGTTCAGGTCTTGATAATAATAATACTTCTATTCCTACTGCTATTCCGCAAGTTTCGGCTACTACTATAAGTAATCCCAATGTTGTACCACAGGGAAATAGTGTACCTATCTTACAACCAGTAAGTAATAATGTTAATCCTACTAATAATGCTATTCCACAAGTTGCTAGTAATGTTATAAATTTTTCTAATCCTCCTACTAATGGAACTGTGCAACCTGTCAATGTAACACAACCTAATAATGTAATTAATCAAGTACCAAATAACGGCAATAGTAGTCCAAATGGAATGTCAAATTTAACCCCACCTAAGCAATAATAAATATTAAAAGAGAAAATATTAGTTTACTATTTATCTCTTTTTTTGTATAATAAGGTAGTACGAGGGTACGAAGGAGAAATTATATGACAATAACAGTTGATGGTATATTATCAATTATAAATAAAACCGTAGATATTTTAATAGTATGGCTAATTTTTTATTACATTTTAAAGAATATAAAGAATAATGTTAAACTAACTTTAATTTTTAAAGGCGTAGTAATAATTGCTGTTTTGAAGATTGTGTCCGATATTTTTCATTTTGTTACAATAGGATTATTACTAGAATATTTAATTATGTGGGGACCACTTGCTTTAATAATTATTTTTCAACCTGAAATTAGAAATGTTTTGGAGCAATTGGGAAGAAGTCAATTACTTGGGCGTCATAAAGTTTTAACAGTCGATGAACGTGAGAGATTAGTTTATGAGATTGTTCAAGCAATGGATTATTTAAGAAAGTCAAGAATTGGTGCTTTAATCGTTATTGAACGTGATATTAGTTTAGCTGATTATATTAATAGAGCTAAAAAGATATATGGTGATTTATCGAGTGAATTATTGATTTCTATCTTTTTCCCAAATAACCCATTACACGATGGTGGTGTTATAATTCAAGGAGATAGAGTAAGTTGTGCAGGAGCCGTATTCCCTACTAGTAACAATATCAAGAATAATAAACGTTTAGGAACGAGGCATAGAGCAGCGATTGGAATTACAGAAGAAACAGATTGTATTTCTTTGGTTGTATCTGAAGAAACAGGAAGATTATCTATTGCCGTTAAAGGGGAATTATTTTATAACTTATCAATAGATGATGTAAGAATGATGTTAATAGACGAATTAAGACCAAAACAGGAAATAGATTTTGAAGACGAAGTAAATGAGGAAGAAATATATGAAGAAAACAAGTAAAGGTAAAAAGAATATATTTATTAAAATAGCTAACCTCTTTGATAAATGGGTAATAACACCGATAACAAAGTTAATTTTATTAATTACTGATTTTTTCAAAAATAATGGTCATAGTTTTGAGAAAGTTTTAACTAATAGACAATCTCTTGTAATAATATCTTTAATTGGAGCGTTAATAACTTTTTTTGCTATTGATAATAAGTTTACTACTTTAGATAATTCAGCTGAAAGATTGTATGGTCAAAAAGTAAAAGCAATATATAATGAAGAAGCTTATGTTGTAGAGGGATTACCTGAGTCAGTTGACGTTACATTAATAGGTCGAAAATGGGATGTATATTTAGCTAAACAATATCCTAGTAATGAAGTTACAGTCGATTTGACAGGATTATCACCTGGTACTCATCAAGTAACATTAAAGTATAAAGAGGCTGTTTCTTCTGTCGATTATCAATTGGATAATTCTAATATATCTATTACTATTTATGAGAAAATATCAGAAAATAGAGAATTGACATACGACGTTATGCATAAGGATCATTTGGATACTAAGTTAAATATAGAAAATGTTACTTTAAGTAGAGGAACAGTAGTAATTAAAGGTGCGGGATATAAATTAAGTGAAGTTGCTTCGGTAAAAGCTTTAGTTGATGTCGATAATATAGCAAGACCAAATGTTGGTAGTACAACTTTAGCTGATATTCCACTAGTTGCTTACGATAAAAACGGTAATGTTGTCGATGTTGAAATAGTACCAAAAACGGTGGAAGCTGTAATTAAGATTGCATCTCCTAGCAAAGTAGTACCAATAAGAGTAATACCTGAAGGAACTCCTGATGGTAAAGCTGTCAATACTTTAACTCCTAGTGTTAAAGAAGTTACTATTTATGGTGATGAACAAGCTTTAAAAGATATTGAATATTTACCTGTAACAATAGATGTTTCAAATGTTACTGATAATAAAACTTATACGGTTAATTTAACTAAACCTACTGGGGTACGTGAGATAAGTGTTAAAACAATTACTGTAAGTTTAACGTTAGATAATATTTTATCAAAAGAAATTAGTGGTATTAGAATTAGGACAACTAATTTGAAAGAAGGATATGTAGTTCAAGCTTTAAATGAAGAATACAGTACGGTATCAGTTATTGTAAATGGTAGTAAGTCAGTTCTTGATGCTTTAGATACTTCTACTATTACAGCTTATGTTGATTTAACAGGATTAACTGAGGGTGAACATGAAGTTAAAGTTCAAGTAACTGGTGAAGATACTAGATTGACATATACTTCGCGAGTAAGAACAATCCGTGTTAAGATAACTAAATAATAATAAAAATAATAATAATAATAAAACTCCATTTTGATTTGAAAATGGGGTTTTTTCTATAATGATAGCAAATTGATTTTATT
>CANQYA010000055.1 GCA_947627965.1 uncultured Bacilli bacterium | reverse complement strand
ATGCCAATTTTTACCACGCTTATTTAAAAGAGATTTTTCTAATACACAAAAAAAATAATAGAATACTAGAATCTATTATTGTAAATCATAATTTAATGGTTTTAATTCATGAGGAACAAATAAACCATCTTTTCTAATTAACTCATCGTCAAAATATAGTTCTCCTCCACCATATTCTTTCCTTTGAATTAAAACTAAATCCCAATGAACAGTCGAATTATTACCATTGTAACAATCTTTATATGCTGACCCTGGTGTAAAGTGAATACTACCTATTATTTTTTCGTCATATAAAATATCGCCCATAGGATAAAGTATTTTAGGATTAAGTCCTAAAGAAAATTCCCCTACATATCTACTACCATTATCAGTATCAAATATTTCATTTAATTTCTTATTTTTATTTTCTTCACTACAACTAGCATTAATAATCTTACCATTTTTAAATTCAAGTCTTATATTACTAAATACTTCCCCATTATAAGTACTAGTAGTATTATAAGTAATAAAACCATTGACACTATTTTTTATAGGTGCGGTATATATTTCACCATCTGGAATATTACTTTCCCCAACGCATGGAATAACTGGCATTCCTTTGATAGAAAAAGTAAGATCAGTGTTACTTGTTACAATCCTTACTTTATCGGTTTTTTCCATCAACGTTTTTAATGGTTTTATATCCTTAATCATCTTTTCATAATCGATCGTCATAACATCAAAAGCAAAATTTTTAAAATTCTCATACTTCATTTTAGATTTAAAACTATCGACATATGATGGATAATTTAACAATACCCATTTCCTTTCATTGACCATTTTATTATGAATAGTATAGGTCTTTTTATTAATTTCTTTTCTTATATCTTCTTTTATATCCATACTTTCATAATCATTTAAGTTATATTTAATATTGATAAAAGCGTCAAAGTGATCTAACTCAAATTTTTGATATTCCTTAATTAAATCAATTCTTTTCATAGTTGTTTTTTCTTTTAATAAATTACTAATAAAAGGATCGACATAATTAGTAAAAGGAATACCCCTTACTTCGTAAATTTCATTAATTAATTCTTTAACTAAACTAGATGCCTCTAGTGATTGGTAAGTTATTAAAACTTTATCATTTTCTTTAACTTTAAGTGCATAATTAATAATATTTTTAGCTAATTTTTTTATTTTATCGTCCATTTCTTTCACCCTTATTTTTCTTATACATAAGATATTTTGAAGGAGGTTTATCTTATGTATCCAAATAATAGTATGCCACGTTTTAATCGAAATATGCCTAACAGAACTTATCGAAATGGTGATCGCTTTGGAGGAGGTTTTATTGTTCCTTTTGTCTTAGGCGGAATTACAGGAAGCTTAATAAATAATCGCCCTAACTATTATGGTCCCGTACCACAACCTTATCCTGTTATGTACCCTATTCCTTATCCACCTTATCAACCATATCAAACATATCAAGAAAATTATTACTATTATTAAAAGAGCTAGGCTCTTTTATTTTATTAATTCTTGTAAATTACTAAATTCCTTTTTTAAATTATCATTTTCTTTAATATACTCATCATTAAACATATAACTGTATCTAAAAAGAGCAAAACCGCCATAATGATTAAGTCTTCTACTGATAAGTATCTGTTTCGTAATAATGTCATTATTTAAAAGCCATTCTTCACTTCCACTGCGAGCAATACTGTCGTATTCTCCTGCTTTATATATTCCTAAAGCCGGAATTATTTTTATATCATTTACTTTAATTAGTGAGTTCCACATATTAACTGTTTCAAAAAAAGGCATAACTTCATTTAAAAAGCCAAAATATATTTGAGGCATAATATAGTCGACATAACCTGGTTCACTAAGTATTTTTTTTATATCTAAATATATAAAATCGTAATTATTATTAAGATTGCCACTAGGTGATATACCAAATAAAATATTAGGTTTAATACTTTTGATATTTTGATAAACTTCTTTTATTAAAGTTAAAACATTATTTAAGCGATAATCACTAAGAGTGAGCGTTCCTCCACTATTAATATATTTTTGATAATCTTCTAAATCAATCGTCGTATCAGGATAGAAATAATCGTCAAAATGAATACCATCGACATCATAATTTTTAACTATTTCTTTAACCCCTTCCACAATTAAAGATTGGGCTTCCTTACTAGCAGGATTATAAAAAATTCCTAAATTATCAATTATTTTTACAGAAGAAGTATCTTTATATTGATAAAAAGGACTACTAGTAGCAATACTAGAAGTATCAGTATTACTTCTAATACGATAAGGATTTATCCAAGCATGAAGTTCCATATTTCTCTTATGAGCTTCATTTATAAAAAATTCTAAAACATCGTACTCTAAAGGATCTCCTTCTTTATTTACCACATAACCACTAGTGGGGAATATCCTAGAGTTATAGATAGCATCAGAAAAAGGTCGTACATGAAGTAGTACCATATTAAAATTATTATTTTTTAAATTATCAAGTATTTTTATAATATTATCTTGACTTGTCTTTTTATCTTTGCCTTTTATATACTCTTGTAATTCAATATAAGAAATAAAAACTGCTCTTTTTTCTTCTATATTATATAGTGCTACCGCGAGGTTATCTTTTTGAACTTCTTTTTTATTACCAATTACAAAAAAAGTAATAATTACAAAAATAATTACTACTAAAAATATTTTTCTCATTAGCTTCACCAATAAATAATATGAAGCTTTTTTTAATTTATTCTTTTTCTTTCGTTTTTTCGTTAGTAATAAACATACTATCTCCAAAAGAGAAGAAACGATATTTTTCTTTTACTGCTTCTAGGTAAGCATTAAGTATTTTCTCTTTCCCAGCTAAAGCACTTACTAACATTATTAAAGTTGACTTAGGTAAATGGAAATTAGTAATTAAATTATCAACTATCTTAAATTTATATCCTGGATAAATAAAGATATCGGTCCAGCCACTACATTCTTTTAACTCACCATACTTAGTCATAACTGTTTCTAAAACTCTTACTGAGGTAGTACCTACTACTACTATCTTTTTATTATTTAATTTAGTTTTATTAATTATGTCAGCAGTCGCTTTAGATAAAGAATAATATTCACTATGCATTTTATGGTCTAAAATATTTTCGGTATTAACTGGTCTAAAAGTACCTAGTCCGACATGGAGCGTAAGCGGTGCTATATTTACTCCTTTAGCTTTTACTTTATCTAATAATTCCTCAGTAAAATGTAGTCCTGCGGTAGGAGCCGCAACACTTCCTACTTCTTTGGCATAAACAGTTTGATAACGGTCTTTATCTTTTAATTTTTCATGAATATATGGTGGCAGTGGCATTACTCCTAATTTATCTAAAATTTCGTATAAAATACCTTCATAAATTAATTCAAAATGTCTTATTCCTTCGTCTAAGCATTCTAAACATTTAGCTTTTAGTAAACCATTCCCAAAAGATACAATCGTACCTTCTTTAACTCTCTTAGCTGGTTTAGTTAAACATTCCCATACATTACCCTGGATATTTTTTAATAATAATACTTCAATTACGGCTTTAGTATCTTCTTTTTCACCAATCAAACGAGCAGGAAGAACCTTAGTATCATTAATTACTAAAGTATCTCCTTCGTCTAAATAATCAACTATATTATAAAAATGACGATGTTCTATTTTGTTAGTATCTTTGTAAAGAACTAAAAGGCGTGAAACATCTCTTTCTTCAAGTGGTACTTGGGCGATAAGGTCCTCAGGTAAATCATAATCAAAATCTTCTAACTTCATTATTGCTCCTTATCTATATTTTCTAAATCAAAAATAGTTCCTTGGCGATTAATATTTAAGTGTTTATAACCTAATTCCGTAAGCATTCTTCCACGTGGAGTACGTTTTAAAAGACCTCTTTGTAAAAGAAATGGCTCACATACATCTTCTAAAGTAGAAACTTCTTCCCCAATCATACTGGCAAGTGATTCTATTCCTACTGGACCACCATTAAATTTAAGGGCAATCGTCTTAATTAAATTATAGTCGGTTTCGTCTAACCCCATAGCATCTACTTTTAATTTTTCAAGAGCTAACTTGGTTAAATCGACCGTAATTACCCCGTCCCCCATAACTAGGGAAAAATCTCTAACACGTTTCAAAAGGCGATTAGCAATTCGGGGCGTACCACGACTTCTACTAGCTAATTCCCTAGCTGCGTCGTCATGAATTTCGACATTTAAAACACTAGCCGTTCTTTTAATAATAGCAAATAATTCTTCGTCAGTATAATACTGAAGTCTTGCAATAATACCAAAACGGTCACGTAAAGGACTAGTTAAATCACCTGCTCTTGTCGTAGCACCTACCAAAGTAAATGGTGGTAGATTAATTTTTATATTTCTACTATTACCCTCACTACCAATAATTATATCCAAAGTAAAATCTTCCATAGCGGGATATAATATTTCTTCAATATAAGAAGGCATTCGGTGAATTTCGTCGATAAACAAAACGTCACCTGGTTCAAGAGAAGATAATATCGCTGCTAAATCCCCAGCTTTTTCAATCGAAGGTCCACTTGCTGTTTTAATATTAGTTCCCAATTCGTTAGCAATAATGTAAGCAAGCGTTGTTTTACCTAATCCTGGAGGTCCATACAAAAGAACATGATCCAAACTCTCATCACGCATTTTAGCCGCTTCAACAAACACTTTTATATTTTCTTTAACATCTTCTTGTCCAATATAATCTTTAAAAAGTGCTGGTCTTATTGCTTCTTCCTTAATATCACTTGCTAATTTATTGGCACTCAAAATATCATTATTTTCCATTTTTTTACCTCCCCATTATTTTTATTTTAACATTAATTTCAAAGCTTCCTTAATTTGGTCTTCTAAAGATAGAGCCTGATCAATTTTAGGAATAATAGTCTTTAACTCTTTATCTTTATAACCTAAACCTTTTAAGGCTTCTAATAATTCCTCATAATTATTATCACTTGTATTAGACGTAGATATAACACCTAACTTACCTTTCAAATCTAAAACAATTTGTTTAGCTAATTTATCTCCTATCTTAGGAAATTTACATAAATAAAGTAAATTTTCTCTTTCTATCGCATCGATTACTCCTGCTACTGAACCAGTAGCAAGTATAGGTAAAGTCATCTTTGGTCCTAGTCCTTTAACATTTATCAATTTCAAAAATAATTCTTTTTCTTCGATCGTCTTAAAACCATATAATGACAACTCGTCTTCTCTTACTAACTGATACAAATAAACTTTATATTCCTCATTTTCTTTAAATGAATAAGGATTAGGAGTATTTATTACATATCCAATATTATTACACTCTAAAACAATATAAGTACTGTTAATACTAACAATTTTTCCAATCATATAGTCATACATATATACCACCTCATTACCATTATATCACGTTCCAAGCAAATTCCTAATATAAAAAAATATTACTAATAAAGTAATAATTTTTTAATTTAATATTTTTTACTGAACAAAGGTAGTTACAGTATTAGAACTGTACGAAGTAAAGGTTGTCCCATCCTTAGAATGAAATTTAATATAGCCTCTTGCAAAGTAATGATCATTAGTATTAACTTCATTTTTTCTAATAGCAAAAATATTACCTAACTCACAATTATTATTAGATTTACCTACTATAATACTTGGTGTTTCTAAAGTAAGTTCTCTACTACTAGCATTACTATCTTTCAAGATAATAGCTCCACATTCGTCAATTACATAGTTATCATTATCAGGATATATTGCCATTAAATTCCACATCAAATACTTATTATTATCCATACTAACTAGATTAGCATTTTCATTTAATACAATAGCAGGTCCTGAATCAAAAACCATATTTTTACTGGAATAATTACCTTCTTTATTTATTATTCCTGCAACATAACTTTTAGTATAATTAACAAAACTAGCATAATAATCTAACTTTTCATCATTAGGAAACGATATATAACGGAATACACCATTTATTTCTTTAGAATAATTTTCATTAATTACTTTATTATTATATTTTAAAACACCATTATTAATAGTTGCTTCTTTATTATATATATTAGTATCAATATTTTTTACTAAGTCATCATATATTTTATGAACATCTGCTTTAAATTCATAATCGACATTAATTTGTGAAGATATAGGGGTAAGTAAAATATTGACATCGTCTTCTTTCGTTTCTTCACTTCTTTTATAAATCGTACCATCGACAAATAAATTATCAATATTAGTAATACGATTAATATTAGTTAAATTACTTTCTCCAAAAATAATAGAATCGATCGTCAATTCTTTTTCATTGACAATAGGAATACCATATTTTTGAGAATCGATACAAGCAAAATAATAATCATAATAAGTATCTCTTTGGACAACAATTACATAACTGTATCCTGCTTTAAAAGAACCATAAGGCGATGCTTTTTTTAATTTTAAATTAGTTAGAGGTACTAATAAAGCTTGATTATCAACGGGTATTTGTTTAAAATTCATCGCATTAATATTATCTTTGACTTCTTTAATATATTCTTTAGCAATTTCGATATATTTTTCTTTTTTATTATTACTTATATTATTATTTAT
>CANQYA010000054.1 GCA_947627965.1 uncultured Bacilli bacterium | reverse complement strand
TCTTCACTAGTTTGAGTATCAAAGGAAAAAAAGATAATAGGCATATGGTAGTCATTACATACTTTCTTAATAATAGGTATAGCACCAATTTCCGGTGTACATCCGAACGGTTTGATATGGATTAAGCCGTCATAGCCTTCGTCAATCAACTTTTTAGCTCGGTAAATATTATCTAGTCCATCTGCACCGATAGGGTATTTCATATAATCACGGGTATACTTTAACATCTTTTTCGTTTTAAACCTTTTCTTAATTAATAAATAAGTTACATTAGTAAACCTTTTAACTTCAATATTCATTTTAGCTAATTCTTGTTCTAAAAAATAACTAGAGTGTGGTTCCATAGAAGTATATAATTCCCCAATAATACCAACTCGTAAACAATTTTCAGGTTTATTTATTTTTAATCTTTTAAATAAACGTTTATATTTAAAGTAATTATAAGTTAAAGTAGTAAAAGAGTGACATTTAGTAAAACTATTTAACATTTTTTCTTTTAAAGTTTTAAAACTGTTTTTTTCTTCTTCAAAACCAATATTTTTTCTAATATAATCATCAATGTTATCCATATAGTTAATCATTAATAGAGTTAAAAGAGTAAAGTAAGCGTATTTTATAAAAGATAATTTTGGATTTACTTTTTTAAAAGTATTATATAGATAACTAACCGTAAATTTATCAGTATTAACTAAACTATAAAAATCAAATTCATATCCTAGACTTCTTAGTATTACTTCTTGTACTTCGGCATAATATCCATATCTACAACCACCTCCTGCCTGCATCAATATATTCGCACCATTTTCTAAGCTTTCAATAAAGTTACCTAAATTATATTTAAAAGGAAGACATACTGAGACAGGACTATATTTATTACCTAATTCAATCGTTCTTTTAGTAATAGTAGGGGAAGGCATAACTTTTACTTTTAATAAGTTTTTTAATAAGTAACTAATAGGAATATAATAATCTCCTAAATGGGGAAAACTTACTATTTTATCACTCATTAGTAATTCCTCTTTTCATTTGAATAATATCAATAAAACTTTCTAATCTTGTATTAAGACCACTACTGCTATTTAATTCGTCAATTACAATAGATAAAATAGGAATATCTTTTACTTTTTTAGTAATCATTTCATTAGCTAGTGAATCAGGTCCACATGGGAAAGTACTTAATAAAATAATACCATCGACATATTTTTTATAATGCATAATTGAACCCATTAAATCTTTGTTATAAGTCCAGTAAATAGAATTACTTATTAAACTACATTCATATTCTTTTTTTAAGTCATCATAAATATCCGAAAAAATTACTTTTATATTATTCTTTTGTAGAGTTGTTACTATTTCTTTACCAATTAAATCGTCATATAAATTATAAGGGTGTGCTGCTAAAAGAATTTTTATATTATTAGATTTAATATTAAATAATTGCTTTTTTATGTTAATTTTCTTTATTTCTTCTTCTTTTCTTTTGGCATAACGATAAGCTTTTATACATTCATTAGTATTTCTATTTAATTCTTTTCCCATATTTATAAAAGCTTCTATTTCATTAATTCCTTTATTAACATCAATATTATAATTTAAGATTTTAGTTTTAAAAGTATTTTGTATTAAATCATATAATAAAGAGAAATTAGTACATAGTTTTTCTTTTTTCTTAAGACTTACTATTCTTGGAACTAAAATATAATCAACTTTTCCTATTAATTCGTTTATGTGACCTAAGTATAATTTTAAAGATAGACAAGCTTCATCGGGAGCATATTTAATACCGTTTTCCAAAATTTTTTTATTACTGTTATTGCTTACTTTTGTTTTAAAGCCTAATTTATCAAAATAATTTAACCATAATGTTCCATATTTATAATATAGTAATGCTTTAGGTATTCCTATTGTTATCATTATATTTCCTCCAATTAAATATATTGTCTTTAATAATTAATTATGAAGATTTTGTTTTTTTTCTAAAAATAATATACATGAGTTAATTAATTGTGATATAATCAAAGTGTATAAGGAGGTTTAACATGGATAGTAAAAAGAGTAAAAGTAAGGAAGAAGTAACGACAATTAGTAATATTGATAAAATAAAGAATGCAGTTATAATCGT
Organism: uncultured Bacilli bacterium; assembly: GCA_947627965.1. GTDB lineage: Bacteria > Bacillota_I > Bacilli_A > RF39 > UBA660 > RGIG3091. The sequence continues at coordinate 4,628 of CANQYA010000054.1, read as the reverse complement.
TTTGTCATTAGTAATTGTTTTGGGTCTTGCTTATGTAATTCCTGAGTTAAAGAATTGTAAATCTTGTAATGTTCCTGAAAAGACAATAACTAATATAAGTATGGCTGAGTATAGAGAATTATTAAATGGTAGTGATGTATCTTTAATATATATAGCTAGTCCAAAATGTACTCATTGTCAAGCTCAAGAACCAATCATGAAACGTTTGGTTAATGAATATGATATTGATGTTAATTACTTAAATGTTTTGACTTTATCTGACGAAGAAGCAGATGAGTTATATAGTTTATATGGATCAGTACAAGTAGAAAGATATGGTGAAGATGTTGATGGTGTTAGAACACCAACTATGTTGTTAGTACAAAATGGTAAATTATTAGATTTACATTTAGGCGAGATTGCTTTACTTGATTTAGTTGATTTTATCGAACAATATGTAGAAATTGGTGGATAGTATGAATAGTGTTTATGAACTTGTTAAACAATTCAAAAAAAAGCATCCTTTAACAATCGCTTGGCGTTTAAAAGCAAATTCTAAAGTGGTAAATAAGTTTGTTAATCCTGATGAAGAAGTCATTTATGCCTTTACCGCTCAAAAAAGTAAAAGTTCTTTTGATATTTTTACAACTGCTGTTATTGCTCTTACCGATAAAAGAATAATTATTGGTCGCAAGAGATTACTTTTTGGTTATTTTGTCGATAGTATTACTCCTGATATGTTTAACGATTTAAAAGTTTTAGCTAGTCTAATTTGGGGTAAGGTATATATTGATACAGCTAAAGAATTTGTAACTTTATCTAATATTGATAAAAGTGCTTTAGACGAGATAGAAACTGCTATTTCTGCCTATATGTTAGAGAAGAAAAAATTATATCCTGAAAAGAAAAATAATAAATAGTTGTTACGGCAACTATTTTTTTGATATACTTTTAATATGGTGGTAGAATGAAAAAGGTAATAAAAAAGATAATAGTTATACTAATTGTTTTATTATTTATACAATTGATATATAGTCTTTTTAAAAATAAACATACAGTAACTTATAATATAAAAATAGATAATAATAATGTCAAAATTATAGAAAAATATTATAAAAAAGAAGGTAATAATTATTATTTATTTGATGTAAGAGTAGGGGATAAAAGGTTTTTATTCGATATAGATAACACTTTTAATAAGCAAAAGAAAATTATAAAAGATATTAAAATATATGAACAAGATGACTTAATGTGTATTTCTCCTATATATATTAAAAATAATAAAGAACCTTTTATTACTTGTAATATTGAAAATAAACAATATTCTTATAGTAGTATAAAAGATAGTTATGATTTATCTTCTTTTGTTGAACAATTACCTAATTTTAAAGAGGATAAGTATAGTGATATAGATACTTTATCTAATATCAATAATAATAAAATATATAAAGATAATCTTTATGATAATGAATATATTTTATTATATGAATATAATCATCTTTTAAAAATTACTAATAAAAAGAATGAAGAAATTAAATTTGCTAATTATGATATATATAATAATGATTTAGGAGTTTTAATTGATAAATATTATATTATTCCTAAATATGAGAATTTACCATTATATAATGCTTTATTAGTTATTGATATAGTAAAAAATAAGATAAAAGAAATAGAAATCCCTTTAGCAACTAATATTTATATTAATGGTATAGTAAATAATAAGTTATATTTATTTGATAAAAGTAATTTAATTCAATATGAAATTAATCCTTTTAAAAATAAGTATGAGATTACTGGTAATAAAAATAAAAAAGCTATGTATTATGATGGTAAGTGGTCTAATAAGAATGTTTATGAAATGAATAATAATAATTTAGTATTTAGCAATAATTATCCTATTGATGAGGAATATATTAAAGCTTTTGAACAGGATAAATACTATTATTATATCAATAAGAATAATGAAGTATATAAAATATATAAAGAAGTTAAAGATTATCCTATTTTATTATTTCAGTTAGATAATATTAACGAAGTAGAGGTTATAAATAATAAAGTTTATTTTATTAGTAATGATACTTTGTATCGTTATGATTATTATGGTATAAAAAGATTGGTTACTAATAGTGAATTAAAATATAATTATAAGAATATTTATAGTGTTTATTATAAGTAAATATATATTTAAATAATTAAAGAAAGAAGCCTTAATAATTAGATAATTAATTTATCTAAAAGTGTCTTGTTATTCTGTAAACAGGTCAAAAATCGTGCTTTTTTTCTTTTTTTTTCTTCTAAAATAATATATACTAAATAGTAGATAATAAGGGGAGGAAAGAGTTATGATATTAAGAAAACCATATGCTTTTTTAATAAAACATTTTCGCTTAATTCATTTAGTATTGTCTCTTTTATTAGGATATATACTATATAAAACTAATGATACTCTTTCTTTCTTTAGTGAATATTTATCTACTAAAACCTATGAAAGATTTGATGGATTAGATAATATTTATTTACCTCCTTATTTATACTTCATAATAGCGTGTGCTATGTTCATTAGTATTGTTATTTTTATCTTATTACAAAAGAAAGATAAACCTCTTAAATATTACGTCTTTTTACCAATATTTTATACTGTACTTAGCTTTGCTTTTATATTTGTCAGAGGTCAATTTCAAAGTATAGCTTATAATCAAATAAATTTATTACAATTGCGGATTACGAGAGATGGTTTGTATTTATTCTTTTTAGCTCAAGTACCATTTCTTATAATGGCTGTATTTAGAGCAACGGGATTTAATATTAGGAAGTTTAATTTTCAAAAAGATTGGATGGAATTAAATATTGCTTCATCTGATAACGAAGAAGTAGAACTTGATTTAGATTTTGATTCTAACGACGTACATACTAAGTTTCGCAGAAGATTAAGAATTATGGCTTATGTTTTTAAAGAGAATACAGCTCTTATTTTAGCAACTATTGGTATTCTTTTGATAACCGTAGGTGGTATTTTATATAATGTTAAATATGTAAAAAATAAAATATATACAGAAAATGAAGTCTTTAATTATAATGGAGTAAAAATGAAAGTATTAAGTAGTTATCAGTTAAATAATGATATATTTGGAACTGATATTAGCTCTAATAATTTTACTTATACAGTGGTAAGAATAAATGCTGTAAATACAACTTCTAAAGAACAAGTAATTGATATGGATAATTTTAAAATAAAGATTGGTAGTAGAATTTCTTATAGTCCAACCCATAATTACAATATTCCTTTTATAGCATTAGGTAAAGCTTATACTAAATTGACTTTAGAGCCTAATAGTGAAAAAATATTTATTGTTATTTTTAAGATTGATAATAAGTATGTTGATCATTTTAAACAGTTAGAATTTATTAAAAGTTATAAAGATGTAAAAGGAATAAGAACTTATGATTTGTTTAAAATTGATCTAGATACTAGAAAAATAGATAAGTTTACTGATGTTAAACAAGCTAAATTGAATGAAACATTGGATTTTGAGGGAAGTATTTTAAAAAAGACGAATATAACGATTACTAAATTTGATATAGATGATAGTTTTACGTATCAATATCAACAATGTATTAATTCTTGTTATGATTTTGTTGATTATATAATACCTAAAACTTATGTTACGCAAAATATGATAGTAATGCGTTTAAAATTGGATATAAATATTGATAAGGATATATATAATGAAGATTTAGCTAAGTATCTTATTCCAAGTATAGGACATATAAGATATGAAATAGACGGAAAAGAGTATGAACAAAATGTACCAGCAGTTAATATAGAATTAAATTATAAAACGGAGTATTTATATTATGAAGTAAATAGTGAATTAAAGAAAGCTGATAATATATATTTAGATTTTAGGATAGTAGATAAGAATTATACTTATGTCTTAAAAGAAACAGCTTAAATAAGAAAAAGCCCAAGTATTTTTACTAGGCTTTTCTTTTGTATAGTGATTATTTTTATAATATTTTTAATGTGTTCGATTGTTTTTAAATATAGACATATAGTATAATCATTTAGGAACATTTAATAAGTTGGGTGGAGCCAAACTTCTAAAGAAGGCGATATAATGAATAAGAAGGATTTTTTAATTCTATCTTTAGTAATAATTATCTTCCTTTTATTATTTTTACTATTTATAGTCTTAATATAAAAGAAATCCACCTAACTCAAGCTTGATTTAGGTGGAACCAACTTTATTGGCAGCACTCAACATGCGATTATTGAATGTTCCCTTTTTATTATATGAAGTTTCCTTCACTAGATACATGATAACATAAAAACGCACTTTTATCAAGTTCATTTTCTGTTTGATGTAAGACTAAATTTTACATTAATATATTGAAACTGGAATTTACTTTTTCATTTCACACATAAAAAAATTATAAAGAATTTATTAAAATGTATTTGAAATATAAAAATTTTTGATATAATAATTCACTAGCACAGTTTTTGGCTTTTTATGATATACTTATATTGAAATAAGGAGAGTGATTTAGTATGAATAAAGGAATTGTTAATGCTAAAGAATTAGCGTGCTATATTACTGATTACTATAATGAAAAGTTTTCTAAGGTAATTAGTCCTATCAAATTAC